>JANNPR010000937.1:0-2885 GCA_031400345.1 Planctomycetota bacterium
CTTAGATCGATGGATTCCCGGGAACTCGGGGTTCGGGTTTATGGGTTCTGGGTTCGGACGGAGCTGATGGACGGGCGCGCAAACTATGTCCTAACCCAAAAGCGCATATTATGTCCTGACCGCGCTGAGCCGCGCGCCCCCCGAATCCCGAACCCCTGGCCCCTGAATCCGTAGCACGCCCTTCCAACGCTCGTTCCTCGCGTCTCAGGGACGTGCCACCCCGAATCCCGAACCCCGAATCTACCCTTGCTTGCGGATATACCGACTGGGTCTATAATCAGCATTGGGCTTCTAGTGCATGGATACTCTTGAGAGCCAGCGGTTATGTTGAATTGGTTTAAAGACGTTTGGTACGCCGTTTCGACAGTTGCCAATGGATTATGGGTGACCCTCCGTTATTGGTTGAACACGTACCGATCGGACCGGGGGACATTCACCGAGCGGTTTGAGTACCCTGAAAAGCCGGTACCCGTGGCGGCCCGTTATCGGGGATTTCACCGCTATGATTTGACGACTTGCATCGCATGTGACCAATGTGCTAAAGCCTGTCCAGTGGATTGCATATACATTGGTAAAGAACGCGTTGAGAACGGGAAAGGATTCCGGGTTACGGGTTTTACCATCGACTACTCGAAATGTATGTTTTGCGCTCTGTGCGTGGAACCTTGTCCGGTGGATTGCATTTTCATGGGTGCGACACACGATTTAAGCTGCTATAGCCGCGACGGATGCCTAGTCGATTTTTCCAGGCTCCCGGTAGAAGTCGCCTGGGGCAGAGCCACACTTAATCCGACAGCCGTATCGGCATCGAAAGTAATTACCGAACCGGTACACGCTGGTCCCAATTAAATACTGGACCAATCCATGTCCTCCGATCCCTCCCGACCAGCTAAGGTCTTCACGATTGAGCAAGCCAACGCCACGTTGCCGTTGGTGCGGGTCATCACGACAGACTTAGTGACCCTAGCCCAAGCGATTTACGAACGGCGTCAACGTTTGGATTCGCTCACGGCTGGGCGCAGTCCGCGCGAAAACGATCCTTACTCGGGTGAGCTTTCCCAAATCGAAGAAGAGCTGGAAAAAGACGTCCAAAAGCTCCGCGAATATGTAGATGAATTGCGAACCATTGGCGCTGAACCAAAGGATCCGTTGCTAGGCCTGGTCGATTTTCCATGCCTAATCGATGGCCGCTTAGTTTACCTGTGTTGGAAACTTGGCGAAAAAGATATCGTATTTTGGCATGAATTGGATGAAGGGTTCTCTGGCCGACGACCGCTCACAGCAGACAGTCTGGCGGGTGGATCGGACGAGGGCTATGACTCGTGGAAACATTCCTAGAGTCCGTTCAGGAGACTTCTCATGCGAACGAAATCGACGTCAAGTGTCTGCCTCAGCTTATCTGTCTGGCTCAGCTTATCTGTCTGGCTCAGCTTATTGATCGTGGCGTTATTGTCGGTCCCTGGATCTAGCTGGGGTCAAAACGCTAAGGATACTCGGCGGGCTTTCGAACAGACGAATGCGAAAGCTGTCAACTTTTTGTTGACAAAAGGACAAGCGGAGGACGGGTCATTTAGCCGCTTCGCGGGTCCAGGCGTGACAGCGATCGCCACGACTGCGCTGCTAAGAAGTGGAGTCACTCCTGGCGATCCTCGCCTAGCAAAAAGTCTTAAGCATCTAGAAACGTTCGTGCGAGAGGATGGCGGAATTTACCAGGATGGCACCCTGTATCGAAACTACGAAACTTGTCTAGCAGTGCTGTGTTTTCAAGAAGCCAATCGTGACGGTCGTTACAAGCAAACGCTGGCCAACGCCGACAAATTTCTGAAGAATCTCCAAAATGAAGAGGGTGGTACCGACCTCGCCAGCCCGTCATTTGGCGGAGCTGGTTACGGAAAGCACAAACGGCCCGACCTATCCAACACGAATTTCTTCATCGACGCGTTGAAAGCCACTGGCAACGACTCGGACAGCGAGGCAATTCAGCGAGCACTGGTGTTTGTCTCACGCTGCCAGAATCTGGAATCCGCTCACAATACGACGCCATTCCCCACCAAGAATCCCGACGGTGGATTTTATTATTCGGGCGCGTCCGGCGGATCTAGCCAAGCTGGAATCACGGACAACGGAGGCCTGAGAAGTTATGGCTCAATGACCTACGCCGGATTGAAGAGCATGATCTATGCCGGCGTCGACTTGAACGATCCCCGAGTCAAATCGGCGATTCAATGGATCGCAAAGCATTACGATCTGAAAACCAACCCGGGCATGGGTGACGCTGGTTTGTACTATTATTACCACACGTTCGCCAAGGCGCTCGACGCGGTTGGCAAAGACAGTTTTGTCGACGCGACGGGGACGGAACATTTGTGCGTTGTCGAAAGACTCATTCGCCGGTACATACGTTCCTCCGCAGGCCTCGATCTCCGGTTGAACAGTCGGATATGCGCAACAGGTACGGTTTTTCATGATCCCTGCTGCGGTGAGCAACTGCGCGCCGTGGCAAATGGCAGCAATCGGTTTTTTCGACGCGGCGAATTGCCGCACGACTTCCAAGACGCGAGCGTTTAATCGCAAATACTCGGGAGCTCTTCCACCCGGAAGTACCAAAGCGTCGTACATCGCCACTTGGATTTCGTCAAAGTTGGCGTTCAAGCGAAAATTGTGCCCCCGCTTTTCCGAGTACGTTTGCGCCCCTTCGAAATCGTGTATCGCGGTGGCGACTGTGTCGCCCGATCGTTTACCCGGACACACGGCATGCACTTCGTGGCCAACCATGAGTAGCATTTGAAAGGGGACCATCACTTCATAGTCTTCTACATAATCACCAGCCAACAAGAGAATCTTCTTCCGAGCCATAACAACGTCCTTTGTCATACGAATCGTAA
>JANNPR010000968.1:0-3355 GCA_031400345.1 Planctomycetota bacterium
GCCAGGGTGGTTTAATGGCTTCTGCACAACTCACATTCCTTGGGTATCGTAGTAGTGCAAAGGCTGTTGAACGCCAGGGGCGCAAAAAATTCACAACCACGGAGTGTGCCTACTACCGCGATCTCTTCCCTTGAAACGGCGAGAAAAAAATCCGCCGGAGCCCGGCGGGCCACAACTGACTACACGGTTGGCTTGCAACGTAGTATGCTACTCCGCGTGTCATGTTTGCCTTGCCACAAGGGACCAACGATGGCTTGCCGGGGGGTGCGTGGTGCAACCACGGTCGACTCGAATTCACGCGATGAGATTCTCACCGCGACTCTGCAGCTTCTAGCGCTCGTGATTCGTCTAAACGGGATTCAACCCGACCAAGTTGCCAGTGCCATTTTCAGCGCTACCTGCGATTTGAATGCCGAGTTTCCAGCACTTGCCGCGCGCCAATTGGGGTGGGTGGAAGTTCCGCTTTTATGCACCCATGAAATCCACGTCCCGGGATCTCTGCAGCGATGCATCCGAATTTTGATTCATTGGAATACGGAAAAAACACAACGCGAAGTCCAACACGTTTACATCAAGGACGCGGCCAGGCTAAGACCCGACTTATCGAAACTTCCGCCAGTCGATTATCAAGAACTGGATCGTTGGATTGCGGAAGAAGTCGCCAAGCTCAAAGCTTAATCTGCCATATTTGTACCGACGTAAAGGCACACTCCGTGTGCCGTAACGGGTGGCACGTCCCTGAGCTGCGAGGAACAAGCAGTGAAGTTGGCGTGGTGCCCTCTATTCACATATGAGGTGACCTGTTTGTCATGAGAGTCGCACTGATGATAACTTGTCTTGGGGATGTCCTTCGCCCATCGGTCGGACAAGCAGTCGTGTCGATTTTGCAACGCTTGGGGCACTCCGTTGATTTTCCCCAGCGCCAGACCTGCTGTGGACAACCGATGTTCAATAGTGGTTTCGCAGATCTCGCTAGGCAGCAAGCTCGCCACACGATTAGCGTATTTGAAAACGCTGAGGCCATAGTCACGCCCAGCGGTTCCTGCGCCGCGATGCTTAAATTGGAATACCCGCACCTATTTCAGGATGATGCCTACTGGCTGGAACGGGCGAAGGCACTTGCGGTCAAAACTTTTGAGCTCTGCGAGTTCCTAGTCAATCGCTTACAAGTCGTGGATCTAGGTGCCCGATTCGAGGGAAAAGTGGCCTACCATTTTGCTTGCCATTTACGAATGCTTGGGCACGCCGATGAAGCCGAGCAATTGATCCGGCACGTACAAGGTGCCACGTTGGTGGCTCTGCATCGGCAGGACCAATGTTGCGGATTCGGTGGTTCCTTTGCGGTGAGGTATCCGCAAATCTCTGGCTCGCTAGTGAATGACAAAGCGGCGTGTATTTTGCAGACCGGTGCGGACGCTTTAGTGTCTACTGACACCGGTTGTTTGATGAATATCGGGGGACGATTACACCGACAGGGTCAGCCGATCCGGGTGTGGCACATCGCGGAACTGTTAAACCAGAAATAGTTAAGTCGGCTCATTCCATTGCCATGGTTCGCAATTGGTCTGCTTTGCCAACCTCGCGCAGTTTTTCGATGATGAGGCCTTTGGTAATAATGCCGTCGAGCGTAATGGGTTTGCCCCCATCCGGTGGAAAGATCGCGTAAAACGGAATTAAGGCGGCTTGATTTCCAAGTTCTTTAAGCAGCTGATCAATCTCGGGAGAAGCGCGTGTTTTGTCAGCTTTGATTGCAACGACGCGGTTTTCCTCAATGATTTTTTTCGTGTCTACCGTGTTCAAGGCGATCGCCTCATTTATTTTGCACGTGGCACACCAGTCGGCGGTGAAATCGACGAGTACCGCGCGACCGGAACGTAGGTGGTCCTCTAAGACCGCTCGCTCATAGGGGATCCATGCGAGTTGCGACTTGGGATTTGCCTCGCCGGACGTCAGCGGGCCGAACGCAACAAACCAAAATGCCGCACCGCAGGCAATCGCCGTGGCCCAGCCCCGAATCTTAGCGGAGAAGTCTGCGGTAAAATCGATACGCCCCACGATCCAACAGGCCATTCCCAATCCGATAAAAAATACCATTGCGCGAATGATGTAGATCTTCTCCAGCGAAAAGAACATCCACACGACAGTGCCTAAGAGAACAAAGCCCATGAACTGTTTAAATGTCTCCATCCATGGTCCTGGCTTGGGAATCAATCGCATTAAGTACGGGAAAGCTCCAATGAGCAGGAACGGTGAAGCCATGCCTAGGCCAAGGGATGTAAACACCAAGTACGTGAAGGCAGGAGGTTGAACGACGGCCCAACTCACTGCAGGTCCCATTAACGGTCCGGTGCAGGGCGTCGCTAAGAGCGTGGCAAGGATACCTTTGCAGAACGCTCCGAAAGGACCCTCTCGCGTAGCGTACTGGCTGGCGGCGCCTGTTCCTACGAAACCGGGGATCGGTACTTCCCAAACTCCTAAAAAGCTTAAAGCGAACACAAAGACGATGGACGACATGCCGATGTTGAAGGCGGCGTGCTGAAACTGCTCAGCCCATCCGAACGTCCCTCGGCCAAGCAAAGAGAATATCGCCGCGACGCTTGCAAACGCCCAGAACACGCTCAGCAGACCTAAAGAGAACCAAACGTTAAGCATGAATATCCGGATGCGACTCTCGCTAGCCTGTTGAACAAAGGACATCAACTTAAGACCGATTACCGGCAAGACGCACGGCATAATATTCAAGATTAGTCCAGCTAAGAACGCCAAACCGAGGATGGCAGGTAGGGAACTATCCTTCAAAGAATTCGTATCGCCGCCGCTGCCCGCCAAGCTGATCGGGAGCGGGCGATTCGCTGCCAGTTTCGAGACATGGTCGTACGACGACGGCGAGAAACCGACAGCGATCTCGCCGGGCACCGGGTTGTCATCGACGTTACAGGTAACAGAGAATGCCGCGCCAGTGGGACTATCGCAGCCGCCTGCCAAGCATGTCTGATAGCCGATCTCGCCGGAAATGTCATATGCGCCCGGCGAGACATTGCTCGGTACTTTTACGTCGATGGTCCAGGTTACGGGTGACTCGTGGTAAAACTGGACCGGCTCTTCTGGGATTCCACTGACCGTTTTCTTGATGGGAAGTTCTGATGCAATGGGCTCACCAACCTGTAGCGGTGCCGTTTTTGTGAATCCGATCAAGGTTGGTTTCGAAACCTTCATGGGATCTACGGATGCGTACGCATAGATGTGATACTTCTTGTCTGGTATCGCCGTTAATTTCAGTTGGAAGGTGCCACCTGGAGGAACAGCCTTTGGCGTAATACTGCCCTTAATGACAGCATGGGTCCTTTTCGCGCGG
>JANNPR010000971.1:0-12134 GCA_031400345.1 Planctomycetota bacterium
CAGGGCTTTGGAATTACTTGAGACGCGGTCGAATCAAGAACCTTCTCCGGCCCCTCGCGCCCGAGGGCTAAAGTAAAACCAAAATCGGCTGGAGCGGAGGTATTGCATGGCCACATTATGTTTGTATGACAATAAATTGCAAGCCTTGGGCGGCTAGCGCCGAGGCCTCTTGCTCGTACTCGTACTCGTAATCGCCCTATCGATAGTCATCGCGAATCGGATGAAAAACATCCAAAGCGCGAACCTTTTCGGGACCTGCAATAGCGCTATGGGTTACCCCTCCCGGGATACGCCACATTTGTCCGGGATGAAGGACATGTTTCTCGCCGCCGATGATAAATGTCAATTCGCCTTCCAACAGCAAACCCATCTGTTCGTGCGGATGACTATGTGGTCGGACCTCGGCGTGAGGAGCAAATTCCACCAAAGACAGCATCATCCGTTCACCGGCCGTCGTATGGATCTGGACTCCCGGGAAGATCTCGTGATGCGAGCAATCTTCCCGATTGACGATGTATTCGGACATAAGAACTCCTCAGGCTGCAGCAAAGTTTTCCGTCGTCAGCATTGTTTGCAAAGCGCCGAGTTAATTTACTTAGCCTTTTCTGGCTGGCTTGCAGGGAGCGGTTTGTTTTGTCTTCGATTGCGCCAGCTCCACACAAATAGCCAAACAATGTAACCGGCGCAAATTGTGGCGGGCCAATCTCCCCACCACAAGTACAGCGCAGGACGTCCATCACGTTGAATTGACGCCATCACAACTTCCGCCTGGCGGCGAGGCCCCTGTACTAGAATTTCGCCGCCCCCGCTGACTGCGGCCGAGATACCCGTATTGGCTGCAACCAAATAGGGCCGACGCGTCTCGACAGCGCGAAACACTCCACAGAATAGGTGCAAATCTAAAATGCTAGACCCGCGAAACCACCCATCATCTGTCACGTTGATGAGCGCATCGGGTGCTTTTCCATGTCGATCAAGTGCCACAACTTGGCTACGAACAAGGTGAGGAACGGTGCTCTCAAAACAGATACTGGGACACAATCGCCAATCGTGAACTTGAAAAGCCACCGGTGATGTCCCGGGAGTCAGGCCGCCACTTAAGGGCGTCAGCTGGTATAACCAGGGACAAAGTTCACCCAACGGAAGATATTCGCCAAACGGAACTGGGTGCATTTTGGCGTAACGATCGGCCACCTTACCTTCTGGAAGTATGTGTAACGCGGAATTATAAACGCGCCGGGTGTCAGAAAACTCGATTGTCAAACCACCCACAATCAAGTGCAAAGGTTTCGCCCGACGGGACGAATCCGGAGCCATCCGCTGCACTCGCGCGGCAAGCTGCCGAACTTTATCTTCGAACGCATTGCCCGAGTTTGTCAGTTGACTGCGAAATATGTCAGCGGACACGTGAGCATCCGCCGGGACCTTCAAATCCGTCCCCACGAGGAACTCAGGCAAGTCGCCAGTAAATGCGGATTCAGGCCAGACGACTACATCCAGGTCCGAATGAGAAGTACAAGCTTGTTCTGTCAGCCGCCAGTAATGCTCGAAGTTTTCTCTTTTCTTCGCTTCGGTTTCGTCTAGAACCGTATCGATCGAGCCCTGAATGAGTGCGACCTTCAAGGGTCTCTTATTCATCGAGGTCGATCGCGCCGACTCAAGTCGCAATTGTCCATACATCAACGCTGCTACCAACTGGACGATGACTGCACTGGTGGACCACCACCGGCGCTCTGCCGAAGCTGCCACCGCCCACATCGTGACGACCGACGCGACCGAGACAATCAAAAAACTTACCGTGTATGCACCGAATACATCCGCTACCTGAATTAAGGTCGTCCGATGTACCTGGGTGTGTCCCAACAAGCCGATCGAAAAGCCACTCAGTAGATAACCTCTTGCCAACTCGAATCCCACCCAAATCGTCGGTGCCGCAATTACAACAGGAGCCCGCTGCTGGTGAATTGCGACGCGCAAAGCTGCTACGAATAACGGTAGATAGCATGCCAGGTACGCTGCCAAGGCAAACAGTCCGACGTAGTTTGCCCAGTGTGCTAGCCTGATTCCCTGCAACATAAACGCCCAATGAAGCACACCGGTCAGCCAGATAAAGAAGTAGTCCCGCTTCGTTAGCGGAGAAGATTGAACGGCCAGTAGGATCCAACCAACAGGCGCAATCCAAGCCAGCCAGGATAGTTGCAGCGGTGGAAACGCCGCCCACATGAGCAAGGCGCTGAAAGCGCTCTGTAGCAAGGACGATTGCTTCAATGTGCCCATCGCAGACCATTGTGAGGCATCCTCAGCGCGGCGCAGCGCGTGAAGACGATTCTTATTCTGGCGTGTCGCACTTGATGCGTGAAGAAACACGTTTGGATCGCGCTGGCTGTCGTGGTGCGATTGACTAACGATTGGGACGGCCTAGGATCGCGACAGAAAACAATTTGTGTGATGGCGCCATCAGCATTGAATCGTTCGTGCCAAGGTGCTCATCCAAGGAGCCAGACAAATCGGCCGCTTCGCTCTTCATCTTCTCGGGAACAAACCGAGCAGCAAGGATTACCGGCTTACCGACACCGCCTGTGGCGGCCTTCGCGAGATGTACCCGGGCTCGTTCCATGAGACCCGCTACATCTTCGGTTACCATGCTGGCCTTCCAGGCGAATATCTGTGCCGCCAGAAAATTGGTGACAGCATCTTCTGGTGCCAACGCCAAAGCTTGTCGGGCATCCTTGACGCATTCGTCAATGGACGGCGACGTCTTGGTATTCGCCAAAGCGAGACTTGCAAGCATCCGCTGAGATAGGAGTTGGCGAATTGCAGGATCGCGTTCCATCGCGAACGACAATAGCTTGTAAGCTTTACCAGCCAGCAAAGAATTGGACGTCATATAACTGTGCGCCCCATTGTTGCAGACCCATGGCTCCCTATACCCTCCCGTCATTGCTTTGTCGTAGCAGTGTATGGCGGTCGGGTGCGCACCTTTGCGAGAGGCACAGTATCCGGCCAGGGCAAAGGTGCCAGGATCACGGCTAATTTCACCAGAGCGTATAAAGCACTTCGTAGCCTCGGACCAATTTCCCGCCTGGAAATTAGCCTTCGCCAAAGCGGACCATAGTTGCCCTGAATCAGGATTTAGCTTAAGTGCCTGAGAAAAACAGGTAATGGCGGCCAGCGAGTCACCCTGCGATAGGGCCGCTACTCCCAACGCAAATTCTCGCTGACCAGCGGAAGGACGTGATGCAAAATACGAAAATATTCCGACTGCGGCCGCCAAGCCGATCGCCGTAACCGCCGTGAGGATCCTGCGGTGTTGTCGCAACGATCTACGGAACGACCGTGGGCCTCGCAAATAGGCAGCTAAAAACTCCGCGACAACGGTTGCGGTTTGTGGACGTCGATTGACGTCGGTGGCGATACATCGATGAACGAAATCGGATAACTTCCTACCGATTTGAGGGTTCAATGTGTGGAGTCGCTGTGGAGGCGTCTCCTGAAATTCAAGCATTTGGCCAGCCGCCTCGTCGTGCGGCAGCTCGGAATCCGGTACGCCGAATGGCAGGCGTCCCGACAAAAGCTGATACAAAACGATTCCCAGCGAGTAAACATCGGCACGAGGATCACAGGCATGATTGGTTCGCCAATCGGATTGGAAAACATCTCGTAAACGTTCCGGAGCCATAAAAGGTACGGTGCCGCCCACACACGGTAGATCCATACTTGCTTCGGCAGACAGATTGAAATCGAGCAAAACCGGTTCACCGTTCTGCGCCAATAAGATGTTGGCCGGCTTCAAATCGCGATGAAAGATGTGTCGCGAGTGGGCATGAGCCAGTGCTTCGGCGATCCGCTGACCGATATAAACGACACCGTCCACATAGGAACCGTATCGCAAGACCGAGGCGGCTTGCGAGCTCTTCTCTGGGCAGCCTGAGCATTTTCGCGCCGTTTTCAGAATGAATTGCCGGTGGTCGACAAGCTTTCCTCGGCCATATCGCTGGACCAAAAGATTTCCTAAGGTCGCCTCGCCGAAATAAGGCATACAAACGGCAGTCAAGCATCGTGTGGGATCGGACTGAATCGAGTGAACACGCACAATATTAGGGTGCGAGAGCTTTCCCAGCATCTCCGCCTCGCGGCCAGCGAACTCCGCCACCTTGATGACTACCAGCCGTTCGCCTAGTTGCGTTTCCTTTGCCAAATAAACGCGCGCAACGGCTCCGGATCCCAAGAGTTGAACGATCTTGAATCCCAAGAACTCTTCACCCTCGGACGGCCAGTCAAACTCATGCACCCGAACTGACTCGGAGCCCGCCATCATCGTCGAATCGGTTAGAAGCAGACGCATCAGTGATGAACGGAAGGTGGGAAACTTTTCGCAGAACGTGCTAGCAGACAAACTCTCTCCGGCCATTCGCCTGAGCGTGAATTCCTCAGTGGCCAGATTCAGTACCGCCGATTCTCGCTCTAACAACTCGGGATGCTGGTGCAAGATCAGCGCGGCGTCCGGAATTGCTCCGTGACGCCACGTCGAGATGACTGAACCGACGATGGTGTCGGCCTTCTGTCGATTGTCCGCCGCTTTAAGCTCGTTCATGAGTTGCTCTTTGCTAGGCGCTGTAAAATGTCTCGAGCGGTAGTTTCTCCGATACCCAGTCGACTCGCAATTTCAGCATACGAGGCACCTTGCATGCGCATTTGGACGACGCGCCGATTGCGATCCGAAGGGTCTGACATCATTTGTTGCCAGCGTTCTCGTGCCATGGCGTATTGACTGGGAGTCGAATAATCCACGAAACCAGGCATCTCGTTCTGAGCTGGTCGAGTGGAGTCCTGTGCGGTATTCAGCCCCGAGGTTTCCGAAGTGTTGCGATGCCGTGCCTGATCAATCACCTTGTTTCGAGCCATCGCCGCTAGGAAATTGAGCAGTTGTTTCGGGGATTCGACGTTGCGAATGCAGGAGGGGTCGCGGAAGAAAGAGGCCCACACCATTTGCACAAAGTCGGCTGAGTCGAACTTGGATCGCATCTGCGAACCCATTCGGCGACGCACTACCCGCTGGACATGATGGCCGTAAGTCTGGATAAAATGCCAGACTGCGGTATGAGAGCCGGTCGAGATTTCTTGCAACGTTTTTTGAAAGTCTTCACGTTCTTTAGACATACGTGCCCTCGGATGCCCCGGTAACTGGCGGCAGTATAGCCGTTGAGAATGGGCTTTACTATTCTGTTCAGCCAAAAGTTTGGCGAGTCAAAATGGGTCGAATATTTTCTTGGCAAGAGTTCGCTGGCAGCCCATGCGCTTCTCGAAAGCAAGGAGCGCAACTTGCTCGTTCAGACACGTGAGCTGTCGAAACGATATGGCAGCTTTTGGGCCGTTAACAACTGCACATTGACGATCGGTCAAGGCGAAATCTTCGGCTTGCTGGGACCCAATGGCGCCGGTAAAACCACGTTGTTGCGACTACTACTCGGCTTTCTACGACCCTCGTTCGGCACGGCTACCATTGACAGCCTCGATTGCTATCAACAGTCACCGATGGTTCATCGCCTTGTGGCATACCTGCCGGGAGATGTCCGTCTGTTCGCTGGAATGCGTGGATCGGATGTGTTGCAGTTCTTAGGGGACATGCGCGGCATCTCCCGAGAACGATCTCGACGCTTGGCCTCGGCATTCGAACTCGATTTGACTCGACGTGTCGCGTACATGTCCACGGGAATGCGGCAGAAGCTAGCGCTAGCGGCCACATTCGCGGCCGATACGCCACTGTTGATATTGGATGAGCCTACATCAAACTTGGACCCCACAATGCGCGCCACCGTGGCGCAACTCGTGCGTGAAGCTCAGTCGCAAAAGCGGACAGTTATCTTTTCTTCACATGTACTGTCTGAGGTTGAAGAAGTCTGCGATCAGGTCGCCATTTTGCGTGGCGGATGTCTGGTACATATGCAGGCGATGAATGAGTTGCGGCGTCGACACC
This sequence comes from Planctomycetota bacterium, assembly GCA_031400345.1. GTDB lineage: Bacteria > Planctomycetota > Planctomycetia > Pirellulales > Pirellulaceae > JANNPR01. The sequence goes on from JANNPR010000971.1 coordinate 5,978, forward strand.
GCGTCTGCGCAAAGTTCAAACAATCTCTCCCTCAGCCGCCCGATCATATCCGCGAAACGATTGAACTTGGAGTAGGAGCGGCCGGCGAATTAGTCATCGAGACGTCGTCGGAATTGATGCCTTTGTTGCGCTGGTTATCGGAGTTGGATCTGGAAGACTTAAGTATTGAACACGCCGGCTTGAAGTCCGTTTATGGACGCTTTCATCCTCAATCGCCAAAACAAGTGCAATTCGGAACATGATTCAACGCGTTCTGCTCAAGAAAAACTTTCATGATGCTAAATGGCTGTTGGCAAGCTGTTCGGTCACACTATTCCTCTTTTGCTGGGTTCGAATCTGGCTGGTCAGCCGCCTGGATACCGGGCGATTCAAGGCTCTCTTGGAACTGCTCCCCGCTGACTGGCGGCGCTTTCTGCCGGTGGACCCCGAGTGGCTTGTGACGTACCCGGGTCGGATCTCCCTCACCTTCGAAGAACCTATCGTTACGCTGTGCGTTTGCAGCTGGGCGATCGCGCGAGGATCGGATGCCGTAAGTGGCGAATTGGGGCGTGGGACCATGGAATTGTTGTTGGCTCAGCCGGTACGGCGAGCTCAAGTGCTGACCGCAAATGCTTTGATGACGGTGATTGGGATTGGAGTCATATCGTCAGCAACCTGGCTCGGGATCTATGCGGGAGTGCACACCGTCAGTGCGCGCGAAGAGGTTTCCGCCAGTTGGAAATTGCCCGTGTATGTGCCTTTACTCGGCAACCAGGTCAGACGCCCGTTCGCGGCGCCCGAGATTCACTGGGTACCCATGATTGAAAAGGTCGATCCTCAGCTGTTCTGGCCGGCCGTTGTTAATTTATTCTCCACCGGTTTGATGCTTGCCGGCCTGACAACCTTGGAATCGTCGTGCGACCGTTATCGCTGGCGAACGATCGGGATTGCTGTGGCCTTCTATGTTGCCCAATTGGCGATAAAGCTGATTGCAATGTCGTCCTCCGAATTGGATTGGCTCAAATATGCCACGATCTTATCGGCATTCGAGCCCGAGCTGATGGTCCGCGTACGTGACTTGCAACCTCAGGCCACGTGGAGTTTTTGGATGCCGACAACAAACCAGCAATCATGGCAGTTCGGACCGAGTTCCTATAACGGGCTTTTGATCGCGATTGGATTGACCGGTTACGCGACCGCGCTAACCGTGTTTTCTCGCCGCGATCTTCCGGCACCTGTCTAACGTACGGCCGGTGATCCAGTGCAACACGAAGTCGGTCTCCCATTACGACGAGGCTGGGATCCAAGTCGGGTGCAATTTAACCACCAGGGCCGAATAATCGGCCGGCCGAATGCCCGATAGCGACAACGCAAATTCCGCCTCGTTGCGCCACATTCACAACGTGTTTTTGCGAAGCGCGCCCGAGTATAGCAACCCCATATTTCGTGGCGGCAAAACCCATCACCGTATAAAACGGTTCGCTGTGAACGTGTCCATCGGGACCCATCAAGGGAAACTCATAAACGGGAATACTGGACAACTGCTGAACCACCCAACGCTGCGAATCCTTCAGCGAGTTCTCGATTGCTGCCTCCCATTCGTTACGTGACATCGCCCGACCAAGCATCACTCCTTCACCGCCATAAGCTCGGTTCGGTTTGAGCACCAACGTTTCCTGCTCTCGCCGAACATACTCCAACAATTCCCCAACCTGGCCGTCCGGCACCTGAGTGCGGCGATCCGATAGTACTCGCGTCCATAGGATGTGCCGCCGAAATACCTGACGCTCATCCGCGTTGAAGTACTTTTGAGTGAATTGGGAATCTGTCAGAACCTCCCAGCAACTTTTTTGGTCCAAATCGCCTGTAATGGAGGAAATGATGCGGTTTTGCCGGAACAGCGTTCGCATTGGGGCAATATCGACCCCGCGCCGTTCGCATTCCAACAAATCGCAGACGGCGTAATCGCGATATGCCACATCCACGGGTTCGCCATTAAAAAGCACTTCGCCTCGGTGGAGGCTCAGCTCGGACGGATCGGCGTGCATGATCCTCAGGCCATACCGCTGATGGTAGTACTGAGCAACGTCTTTTTGCTCATCTACTCCGCTGGCTGCGTACTTGGCTTCGATAAAACATAGATTCCGTGCCGGCCGTCCGATCGCTTCCAGATGATCCCGAACTTCCTGCATCAATAGCTCACGGATGTCTTTTCCAGTTTCAATTTGAAGCCTCGGTTCCTGAGCGCGAACTTCAGGCAATACAAACTCGTCAAGAATCGCTTCGGCCGTGGGAACCATATGTAAGCCACCGATGCCATTCAGGTTCGGCTCCATGAAATGCAGCGAGTCTTTCCACATTGGGCTGGTAAAGTCGACGGCTGCATCATGCCGACCAAAAACGGGATTGTGCTCGCGATGGTTTGGAGTCCAACACTCCCATAACCACTGGTCCTCCTCGGGAGTGAGCTGCAATACCTCTCGAACGGCAAAATCCTGCATGTAAAGTTCGACAAGCCGTTTGAGCGCGCTCTGAATGCTGAGCGTGACGTAATGGATGTACGCCAATTGATCCGGCAGAATTGTCAGCGGGTATGCCATAATATTTATGGCGTCCGTTTGCCCATCGCGCATATAAACCACATGCCGTCGTACCGCTTCCTCGCGAATCCTTTGCAATAGGGCAATGATGTCGGATTCCGGGATCTTGAAGAACGCGTTGCGGACGCGGCTGGCAACGGCGAGTCCATTCAATCCAAGCTCTTCGGATGGCGTCAACATGTTGATGTGTCTCCTACGGCGGACTTGCACAGTCTTCCGTCCCTGACGATGCCCGAGGTTCTCCGGTGGGTGGGACAAGCGCAGCGCCGGCCCACCAAGGAACAGCAGGCAATGCAAATTGCAAAATGCATTCGCTCCCGTTTTTTCACTGCCGACTGCTTATTGGTGGGCCGTCGCCCGCTACTAGAGCTTGTCCCACCTTTCGGCTAGCTAGTATCTGTCGGGAAACCGACTTCAGCCCACGGTTCGCGGGCATCGCACTTGACGGCTTAGAATACGCGACGAAGTGCATTTCCGGACGGCCACTAGTTAAGAAAAGAGTAAAAAAGAACCGCCAGACGCCAGCGGGCCACTCTGCCGCCCCTTGATGGTCTTTTCCACCCAAACTATCATGCCCGCTTGATTTTCGGTCGCGGAGAAAACACGCCAATGCGCCATGTTCTGTCGGCGGTAGTACAAAACGTACCAGGGGTCTTAGCCCATATCTCGGGGATGCTGGCCTCGCGAGGATACAACATCGATTCTCTCGCTGTTGGCGAGACGCAGGAACCCAATCTTTCGCGGATGACATTCGTCGTCGTCGGGGACGATCGGGTCCTGGAACAGGTCCGCAAGCAACTTGAGAAAATTGTCACGGTGGTTCGTGTCGTTGACATCAGCTCACAAGAACACGTGGAACGTGATTTAATGTTGTTGAAGGTCAAGGCACCACCTGGCGGCAAACGCAGCGAAGTGCGTGAATTAGTTGAAATCTTCCGTGGCAAGATCGTCGACGTAGGATCCACGGAAGTCATGGTCGAGATCTCCGGCCGCGAAGGCAAGATCGAAGCTTTCATCGACTCCATGAGGCCGTTTGGCATCACCGAACTCGTGCGGACCGGGCGGATTGCGATGGTTCGTTGCAGCCGTAGCCCTGATGGAACAAGCCCGGACGAAACAAGCCTCGCTACTGCCTGATTATGCGTCCACTGTGACTTTTTCGCTGTGTCTTTTTTTCGCTGTGACTTTTTCGCTGTGACTTTTTCGCTGTCCCAATCAGCGTTACGGGAACCTGTCCTGGTAAACTAGCCATTCATCGTTGGGAGAACCGTGTTACATGCCCGCTAAAATTTATTACGAAACCGACGCCGACCTATCCCGACTTAAGGGAAAGACAATTGCGATCTTGGGATATGGATCGCAGGGACACGCTCAAGCCCAAAACCTACGGGATAGTGGCTGCAACGTGATTGTGGGGCAACGCCCTGGCAGCCCCAATTACGATCTGGCCGTTCAGCATGGGTTCAAGCCTGTGGCATTGGACGAAGCGACTCGCAAAGCCGATTTAGTCAACATCTTATTGCCGGACGAAGTACAAGGTGATTTGTATCGCGCGCACATACGGGACAACCTCCAAACAGGCAATATCCTGATGGCTTCGCATGGGTTCAACCTGCATTTTGGCCAAGTTGAGCCGCCCCAAGGCGTGGACACGATGTTGGTGGCTCCTAAGGGACCTGGACACTTGGTACGCAGCGAGTTCGAGCGCGGGGGTGGAGTGCCCTGCCTCATTGCACTTGGGCAGGGTGCTTCGGAAGAAACAAAGCAATTGGGATTAGCGTACGCAAAAGGTATTGGCGGCACCCGTGCAGGAGTCATTGAAACGACCATCGCCGAAGAAACGGAAACGGATTTGTTTGGCGAACAGGTAGTCCTATGCGGTGGCGTCAGTGAACTTGTTAAAGTTGCATTCGACACTCTCGTGGAGGCTGGATATCAGCCGGAGATGGCCTACTTCGAATGCATGCATGAGCTAAAACTCATCGTCGATTTGTTCTACCAAGGCGGCTTAAGTTACATGCGATACAGTGTGTCAAATACAGCCGAATATGGGGACTACACGCGAGGCCCCCGCATTGTGACCGAAGAAACTCGCAAAGAAATGAAGAAAATACTCAAAGAGATTCAGACGGGACAGTTTGCTCGAGAATGGATTTTGGAGAATCGCGCTGGTGCACCTGCCTTCAAGGCGATCCGACGTGCCGAGAAAACGCTTCAGATTGAGGAGGTCGGCCGACGACTTCGCGGCCTCATGACGTGGATCAAAGCGAAAGAAGTGTGAGCAAATCGAAACGTACACCCGCCAATCGTGTAAGTTTTAGTGAAATAGGACTACGTCTGTAGGTTGACTCATTTCGGCATCGCAAGAATCTAAACCATGCCCTACCCACAGTCCCTGAAAGTGTTCGAGGAAATCCAACCAGGCGACCGCGTCGAGCTGGAACACGAGGTGAGGATTGGATTTCGTCAATGGCGCACGAAAACGGTGGGCACCGTCGTGAGCAAAGATCGCCGCCGCCATGGACTACACTATCGGCGTAATTCGGACGATAAAGTGTTCAGTGATGTGATCATCCTAAAACAGGATGATGGCGAACGAACCACCGTCACGTTGGACGAGTTCTCAGATCTCCGCAAGCTCGGTTCTTAACGATGAGCGGCCGGCCACTTGATGAACGAAGACTGATCGGCGGTATTATGCTCGCCGTGTTGGTGTGGGGCTCCGTATTGTCGCTGGGCACCTTCCTGTTTGGAATTGATCAACAGGCCGGCGGAATCAAATATGCGCCAAATCCTCTTCGCGGATTGATCATGTTCTCATTCGTGCTCGGATTCGTGGGTTTCTGGAAATGGATGCTGAGCCATCGCGACAAGTCGGGTTGAACCCTGATCACAGCTGGCCACATTTTCGAAAGAATACCAATGGAAAAACCAGAAGTTGCATCGCACGGAGCCGCTGGAAAAACGATTGGCGAATACTTAATTCACAGGTTACAGGACTATGGCATCCGGGACGTTTTCGGAATTCCCGGTGACTACATCTTGTCATTTTATTGCATGTTGGAGCGCAGCCCGCTCAGGGTAATTGGATGCACTCGTGAGGATTGCGCGGGCTTTGCCGCCGATGCTTATGCTCGGGTAAACGGCATGGGAGCAGTTTGTGTGACCTACTGCGTAGGCGGTTTGAGCGTCTGTAACTCGATCGCCGGAGCATACGCCGAAAAGTCGCCTGTGGTCGTTATCAGTGGCGCCCCTGGCATGAACGAGCGAGTCAACAATCCGTTGCTGCACCACAAGGTTCGCGACTTTCATACGCAGCTCGAGGTATTTGAAAAGTTGTGCGTGGCGTGTGCGGAATTATCGGATCCAGTTACGGCGTTTCGTGAGATCGACCGCGTGCTTGATGCGGCCGCCAGATTCAAACGTCCGGTTTACATTGAGCTTCCGCGAGACATGGTCGCCGTGCGACCACAAATCTCGCATACCTATTTCCGGCCGGTGATGGCGAGCGATCCTCACGTCGTCGCTGAAGCGGCCGATGAAGCTGCGGCGTGGCTCAATCGGTCGCAGCGGCCGGT
>JANNPR010000983.1:0-2845 GCA_031400345.1 Planctomycetota bacterium
CTCCGGCGGCTGCCAGTGGCACACTCCCGACTAATTCTCCTGAACCCTGAACCCTAAAACAAGGAGTCAGTTTTGTCGCGAAGCTGACCAATTGCGTGCCGCATGGAGCGACCCGTTTTGCACACTTCAACCGCCGCTCGATAAATCCTAAACAAAAAAACGGGTGGCTCACTGAATGAGCTCACCCGTTCTTCTTTACCGGCTTTTCGTTTGTGGCTCGATGTCGCCGGCGTCTAGTGAGTAAAATGAGTCACTGGCAAACGATCGATGTGCAATAATCAGGTTGGACTAGAAAGAAACCGAACGAGTTTTTGGCAAGCGAACCGAACGATCCGAGACTGGTTTGGAGTGGATCATTGGCGCTCGAGTAGGATGCGACGGTGATCGGTAGGCATCCTTAGGAACGTTATCGGCCGGAGGTTGAGGAGCATCATCTAACGTAGACGGCATGGACGGTTCTGAAGAGCCACCGGCACACGATGCGCAACCGGTCGACCCGTCGCAACCTGTTTGGCAACTATCGAAATGACAGAAACTGCGGCAGCGGTGAACAAAGTGTTTGCACTTATGACCAATGCCACAGCCCAAATTGCAGCAACTGTCGGCAATTTCACAGCCGCCGCATCCATAGTTCGCACCGCAACCGCCTAATCCCCGGCCACCAACGTGACTCCATCGATTGCCGCAGATGGTCGGGCAGTCGCCACAACCGCCCATGCTGCAACTCGAAAAGGCGTTGCGGCAGCGTTGCAGTATGCCGAAACCACCGAAACAACGTGGCCCGCAGCTATCTGAACAATATCCATCCCATAACCCCTGGCAGCCTGACGACACCTTGTCGCTACAGCAACCCGAGTTTGCGTGATGTTGATGGTATGTTGTCGTGGGTGCCGGCGATGAGGCAGCGGGGTCTTGATCGAATATGTTTCCGTATGACACTCGCATGACCCGAGGGACATTCTGCGCGTTGGCAATGGATGCCAAACACAGCAGCATGACCGACGCGAGGGTTGACCACTTCATGTGTGCGCTCCTTTTCCTGAAAACGGGGAAGATTGACAAGTCACACCAGGTTGGAACCCTGTCATCGTGGAATCCTGTTCCACTTGGCACACGCGCTACATAATCGTGGCGGGTACCTAGTGCGCTCATAATGAAACATGAACCACGTTTTCATGTTGTGCAAATCCAACGGTCGATTTTTTGCAACCTTCCGTAATCCATAAGGTTTGCCCAACTGTTCGAATTATCTCGTGAAGTTGCCGTGTCGTATGTTGTTGTTATCATCTCTTCCCATCGGGGCCTGTGGGCGGGAACAAAAATACACGGCATGACTTAGGCGAAAGGGAAATTAGAATTGGGGAATGTGTCAGTTTTCTCGGTCCTAACTGCGACGGAGATTCCCTTTTCTGTTGTTTTGAGCTGTGGCGTTCTCGTTGGTATCACACTTTGGGCAGTATGGAAAACCATTCGCCAAACGACGTTGATAGGACCCTGGTTTTGGGTTGTGACTGCATTGATTCTCATAACGGGCGTGGAAATCGTAGCTCATGCCCTGTCTGCGGATTCGGATTCGCTCGTCGAGTCGCTGCGGTTTGTTTGCTACGGTGCTACGCTGTGTCCTGTAATGGCACTGCTGGGAGCCAAACGTCCACAGCACTTAGCGTGGCAGGGTGTCGTCGTCGCCTTATGGCTGACTCTGACTTTGCCGGCGGTCGAATCGATGTTTCGCGGAGGCGGTCGTCCGCTGGAAGTGCATGGGATACGCACTTTCTTTCTGATGGCACTCTTAGTTCTTGGGCCGCTTAATTCCCTGGGCACTCGTTATTGGCCGGCTGCCTTACTGTTAATGGCCGGACAAATCGTATGGTTCGCATCTTGGTTGCCGATTCCGAATCAATTTCTGCCTCACACGCATCCGGCCATCGGATGGGTGATTGCCACGGCGGCAGTTGGTTGCTTTGGGGTACTATTTTTTTGTCCCGCGCGGAAGCACTTACGACAGGATCGAACCTGGTTCGACTTTCGCGACTGCTTTGGCGTCGCTTGGAGCTTGCGCGTCATGGACCGAGTTAACGCAACTGCTGAGCAGATGAAGTGGCCCATTCGATTGTCTTGGAATGGCTTCGTCGGTATGGATGGCAAAGTGTGGAAAGACCCCGACCCGGATATCGCTCGATCCGTGGAACAAACGCTTCGCCGCATACTCTGGCGATTCGTTTCTGACGAATGGCTGGAAGAGAGATTACAGGTTCGGGGTACAGCCTGTTTAGTATCCGGTGAGCGTGAATAAATACGAATCACGAAAGCACGAAAGACGAAAACACGCGACAGAAACGAACGACTTCATGGGACGCCAAAGAACTGTTGAAAGCCAGTCTGCCGTGACTCTGGATTATGAAGATTGGGTTGTGATTTCCCGAGACCGTCGCGGGCAGCGCCCGATCGAGTTACAATCCCCGCGTACTGCCTAGCACGCAGCAAATCCCACTAACCTTTTCCAACCACCAACCACCAACCACCAACCACTAACCACTAACCACAAACCTCTCCCATAGCACCTTCCGCAAGGACTATTGTGATGCCGAATCGAACGGTTTTCCTTGATTGGATCTGCCTTTGCTTACTGACAACGTGCTACGCCCACGCAGACGAGTCCAAATCGGCTAAGTCGAAAGCCCAAAAGGTGGCAGCGAACGACGAAGCTGCGGAACGTCGAACCGTCGTTCGGCTACCGGGTCTGCAAAAAGATGGCCAGATATTGCTGAATACTCAATGGTCATTACGACCAGCTGGAAAACAGATCCGTGTCGGTGATTTTCCGGTGAACATCGCCCTGCACCCC
>JANNPR010000984.1:0-2939 GCA_031400345.1 Planctomycetota bacterium
CTCCCGCACGACTCGTTTCAGGACTAGCAGTTGGCGGTAGTGTTCCGCCTTCTTTTTTTCCATCGTCATTCTGGTCAACATCAGCTGCAGACTCAGCGTTTTTCTCGTCGATTTGTGACACGAAATAAACGGGCACCGACTTAGAAAGCCCAACCGGTACTACGGTCCGCTTCGTTCCACGGGAAGTAGTACTCTTGCCGCTGTTACGGGAAGGTGGTTCGGCCGGCAACGACTCGTCTTTCTTCGGTATTCGATTTCCCTCATCGCGACGAGAGGGCATTGGGGCGCGCTGTTGAATCATCGAGGGCGGTTGCGATGGAGTAATGACCCGAATGGTATTCGGCCCCATCCACAAGTTCCCTGCCCCTTCCAGGACTGCATCAGCACCCGCGCCACTGAGCGGTATCATCCGCAAGGTCCCACGCGAAGCGCCTGTCGCCACGCCCCCTTCTAACTTTTCGATCAGCTGGCGAATTTGCGCGATTTGTATGGCCGTTCCTTTAAGAAAAAGTTTCATCGAGGATGCGTCGCCATCGATGATCGGCGCATCCGCGGATTTGGCTTTGCCATCGAGTCCAAAGAACTTGTTAATCGACGCGATTGCCAACTGCGGATCCGTGCGTCGCAATTGAATTGTGTCAAACTGGGTTGCCTGCCCTTCCAGCATTTTCAACGTGGCTTGGATCGTGCGTTGCTCAGAAGGACGGGCAAGGACAATCAATTTTCCCGATGTCGAGTCGACATCTACTCGCACGTCGGGCAAGCCAGCCAGTACCGTTTGCACGACCTTGAGCACCATGGCGGGGTCAGCCGCGGAAATAGAATACGTCTCCAGCTGAGGTTGCTCAGCCGCCCTAACCGTTCCATTACCCACTCCAGGATCTCTATCCAGCAAGGTGACGATCTCCTGCAATTTTTGCATCAGTTCCGGTGTGCCGGTCACGAACAATCGCGATCCGAACGTATCCATAGAAATTCGCAGGTCGGGTAAGGAATTTTGGCCCGCTGGTATCGCAAGCAACTCGCGCGCGGTCGCCATAAACTCATCCGGTGCGATGTGTTTAAGTGGAATTTCTACGACCTTCAAATCACGTATAACCTGAGGATCCTCAATTCGCTTGAGCATGTCCCGAATCGCGCGCAGCTTGCCGCCCATCTCGGTCACGTACAGCTGCTTGGCCATGGGGATAGTCACGACGCTTCCCAGCGGTCCAAGCAACCTGCGCACTTCTGCTTCCGCTTCTTCAGGCTTCATCTTAGTGACCGTAAAGACCGAGCGAGAAAGTTCGAACTCGCCTCGCTGATCCAATTTGTCCGCAGCAGTGATTTCGAGAAGTACCTCGGGAACTTTGTCCTCTAAATTGATCACGGTCAACATGCGACCATGACGGAGAAGTGAGTAACCTTTGGTCAGCAATGCCCGATTCAGAATATCGATCGCTTCAGCTGGCGTGTACGTCTTAGAGTCACGGTAGTTGAATGTGCCCTGAGGATATTCGCTGATCTGCTGAGACAAGCCGGCCTGGGTGGCAAACCAATCCAGCACATCCTTGTAGGGTGCATGATGGAAGTTGAACCGCAACTTCACGTCTTCCAGGGGTAGGTCCGCAATGTCAACCTCGGGCTGCGTGGACGGCCTGGGCGTTCCCGTACTTGCCGGATCAGGCTTCTCAGTCTTCTTTGCGTCGCCGGATGCAGGTGTTGAAGCAACTGGGGTTGCCGTCGGTGCTACCGTGCCATCGGAAAGTCCAGCCAGCTTTTCCCAGAGTCCCTTTTGTTCTCGCGAAAGCAATTCAGCTAGTTTTCGTTCATAAGTATCGCGGGTTATTCGACGATCTCTTTCTCCTCCGCGCGACATATCTTTAGCACGTTGTTGGATCAACGTTTCCACTTGTTGGCGCTGTTCATCCGTCAGATTTATGGCCTTACCGACCGATGGATCGATCAGCGTGCTCATCCCTTTGCTGGCAATGCGCATTTGGTCCAACAAAACCCGTTGCTCTGAAGACAGTAACTCCCATCCAAGCTTTTCCGATTCCGCTACAAAAGGGGCCAATCGAGCCTGTTTGTCCTGGGGCGAGAGTTCCTTGATTTCGAGCGCTAAGTCGACCGCCTGCTGCTCCCTGCGATCGATCACATCCAATAGTTTCGCACGCACCTCGGGAGAAAGTCTGAGCCTTTGGGCCGCCTCGTCGCTCACGGCGATCGCCAACTTCCCGACAAACATTTCTTCAGCGGCTTGCAACCACGAAGGAGCGATTACCACTGCTGCAAACAGGCCAATCCTCAGAAATGGGAACATGGAAATATTCCGAACCAAATGTGTCTTCAACGGGGCGACTCCTAGCACCAAAACGCCATCGGGTTAACGTCTCAGTCTAGCGGACTGAAAGCCGAGGTCGTCATTTGTACAGGCGAACCTGATTGGAGCGCGCAACTCGGTCTCGGCAGACAAGCAGTTGTTTCCTAACCTAGTCACCCGGCTGCAAACATGCTAGACATCCCTATCGAATCCGGCTCCGGACTTTCACGCGCTGTAAGAATGATCTAACCCCGGTCATGACCGATTGTTTCGACAAGGAAGTCCTCCGTTTCAGTGTCGCCAACGGAGCAGGTGGGACTACCGAGACCGAGTTATCGGTAAGTCGGCCAAAATTTGGTTTGTAATTCAAGCCAACGCCGGCGGCTGACAGTGCCACACTTTGAAGCACACTTTGAATGTGAGAGTGTGCCATCTGGTGGACGCCGAAACGACTAGGCCATTCAGCTGCGGTCTGATCGGCGTCCAACCAGTGCTGAACACAACGCGACAATTGCTTCACACTGGCTTGCCGCCGAATAAGCATTTGTTTGTAATTCAAGCCAACTCCGGCGGCTGCCAGTGCCACACTTTGAAGCACACATTGAATGTGGGAGTGTGCCACTGGCAGCCGCCGGAG
>JANNPR010000999.1:0-19791 GCA_031400345.1 Planctomycetota bacterium
ACACGTCGGCATGGTTAAGCATTAAGCGGGTAATATTCGCGTGTAGGTCCAGTGATACCACCAACGGAACGGCTTGGCCTAGGTGCTGACGCAAAATTGTCAGAATTTCACCTTCGACGTCAGGGTGTGACTCAGCGGCCATAGCTCCATGGAGGGCCAACAGTACGCCATCCACATTACCTGCTCGTTTCAATGAAGAAACAAGTTCATCGCGCAGCCAATCAAAAGTTGCTGGGGAAGCCGGACCGCTCGGCCACGCTGGTAAGCGCACTAGCCCCACGATTTCGGGCTGCTCCGGCCACTTCTGCAGCGTTTGTATGAAGCCGCCCAATTCATTCGTTTGAGCCATTTGTTCCACAATGGCTGGACCGCGAATGACACCGAAATCTTCGAAATCCTGCCGGCACGTGGCCAGCGGATTGAACGTATTCGTTTCTTGCCAAAGTTGGCCTATGGCAATTCTCATACTCATTAATCGGTCGGTCGGGTGATTTGGTTGGGACGAGGTCTATTGTTCGTCCTCGTAGTGCGAGGCGTGGTATCGTCGTGATGAGTGGTAGGGTTCGCGAACGCGGCGCCTCGGCCGATCCCCCTCCACGCCCCAGCGCCCGGCCAGTAGGCGATAAAAGAAAAGAATCACGAATGCTCCCGCAGTTGCGACTGCCATTCCGGCCGGGCTAATCGGTGTAACTCGTGCTCCGCCTGAGAAGTAGGAAAACACGCCGCATCCAATAACGGTGCCACCGATACCCATTAGTAAAGTGGCTACGGCGCCTCCCGGATCGCGACCAGGCATAACCGCTTTAGCGAGCAGACCCACGACCGTTCCGAATCCGATCCAGACGAGTATGTCGTTGGCCCATTGCTGGAATAGATCCACCAATTCTGGATTATTCATGTTGGCAGTCTCCGAGGATCATTAGGGCTAATCTGGTTATCGGCCCTGTTTTGCGTAAAGATGCGCAAAAATTCCCGTCTCGGGGAGCTTTTCTCAAAATGGCTATCTCGTTGCAAAAAATTTCGGCAGACGAGTATTGTCTGGAACGGGACTTTTGAGCATGATGTAGCCATTCGTTCGTGTTAACGCGACACGATGGACTAGAGGCCCGTGAGCCGTCGCCTCTGACTACTTTTGCGACGGTGTGGGTAGGTGTTCTAGTTGGAAAGGAGGTGATCTAGTGAATTATTTCTGTACTAGCCAACGAGGTGGTGCCGCCTAAATGCGGCCGGCGGGCTGTCGGAAGGCAGCCACCTGCTCGTATGGGTCATCTCATATGAATCCCTTGCGAGTTCAACCAAGCCCGGTCCCTTTGGGACCGGGCTTGCGTTTTTTATGTCAATAAAAAAAGCCCTCGGTTATTCACCGAGGGCTTTTTATTTCCCATGTTGCATAGGCCGCGTTCGGCCTTGCTTCAAATCAGGTGTTACGACCTGAATTTAGGCAGCGCAGGTGGGTTGGCAACCGCAGCTGTTAGCACCGCAGCTGCTCTCGCAGCATGACGGCTTGCAGCTACGACCGCAGCGAGGCTGCCGGCAGCGCTTTACGCGAGCTGGCTTGCAGCACTTTGGTGCACAGCAGCTAGCAGGAGCTGCACAGCTGGTCTCGCAACCGCAGGTGGCTGCAGGAGCTGCAGGAGCTGCACAAGTGGTTTCGCAACCGCACTTGGATTCGCAACCACAAGTGTTGCGGCAGCCACGATCACGATGGCAACGTTCACGATGGCAGCGCTCACGGCAGCATCGTGTGCGAGCTGGCTTGCAGCAGCTCATGGTTTCGCAACCACATGTCGGGGCAGGTGCGCAACATGTCGGGGCAGCTGCGCAACACGTCGGTTCGCAACCGCAACCATTGTTCGAAAGGCGGCCGAGTAACTCGAACGCCTGTGCGCTGGAAGCGCTGGCCAAATAGATCAGGCCGGCGGCAAACAACGCTGGGATAATCGCACGACTCTTCATTGGGAGGGCTCCTCTGTCTGGAAAGCTCGAATGTGGAACAACCGGTGCTCTGCCGAGCCGCTGGCCCCGTGGCGTTTTTATTTTGATACGGCGGCTCTTTGCTGACGCTCGACAAAGTTCAGCAAATTGATGCTGAAGTCATGGTTGCTATCGTCCGCCCCACTTGCCGTACTTCACCAACCGAACAAATTTCCAGGACCATTTCAGCTTTCCCAGTTCACAAGTTTCCGACTTTGCAATCTGTGAGGTCTGGTGTCCCAGCCCCCTGTGGTTGTTTAGGTTGCAGAGCCGTACGCTATCGAACTGGCCTGCAATGTCGTAAATGCTCGTAACGGCGGACTTTGTGGCCAAAAAGTCACGTTCCAACCGTCCGGAATTCGATGTTGCTGTTGAAAACAAGTTCGACGTAAGCTTTTGAGACGTCTGTGTCCCTCACCAGAAGATCTGTGCTGGAGCCACTTATGGTGTTTGAAACCACTCTCGATCCACAGCCGTTATACTCCTCCTTGGCGGGCGATCCGTTGCTCGCCGAGACAGTCGAGACATTCGTCGACGGGCTTCCGGACCGAGTCGCTAAGCTTATCGATTGTTCCGAACAGAGCGACTGGGAAGGCCTAGGTCGAATCGCCAACCAGCTTAAGGGGTCCGTGGGTAGCTATGGCTTTTCCGGGATCACGCCGTTTGCTAATCGATTGGAGCTGGCGGTGACTCACAATGAACCGGGCGATGTTGTCCAACGTGTGACCGACGACCTGATCGGATTATGCCGGCGAGTCCGCAAGGGAAACGGAGATGAGAAGGCCTGCTTATCGCCTCAGGCGTAAGTTGGAACTCTGAGTGCTGACGGACGCGGAGGAGTCGTCAGCTGAGTCGGCTGCTGGGAAATTCTCCGGGAAGCGGACGGGCGCCAATGCCGTGGAATCGCCCGTTTCGCGTGCTTTCATGCGGCTCAGTACGGCCCTTTGGTAGACGTTCATCGTGACGTTTACAAACTCCTCACGCACGCTCGGTTCTACATCCGTCAACTTTTTGGCGAGTAGATTGACACCATCCCCTTTCTGGGCCGCGGCACGAGACATCTGTCCGATAAAGTTGAGGGACTCACCGAAGTTATTGTCGGCGGTCTTACCGACAAGTGGGTTCACCGTCTTTGCAATTAATTCTGCTCCGACGTTATCCAGCTGCAGGAAAAAATCCATTCGGCTATGCACCTGCGTATGATGGTCGCCCAGGCCCTGATACGCTGTTTTCAAGACCAGCACGCATTTCCCATTCAGGTGTCGTTTAAAGACGGCGCCTTCATGTTGCCCGTCGGCGAAAAAAACGTGAGTGTCTTTAGATCCGAAGAGCAAACTCATTCTCACAGTGGTTCCCGAGCCGTCCGAGCCTTCATGTGTGAACGGAGCAACTCGCCTGCAATGGACGTTCGTAATTCCCATCAGTTGCCACATACTGACAATAACTTCCGGATTACGAATCAAAAAACGATAGAGATCCGGATCGCATTCAATGGTCTTTGCAGGTAGACGTCGGAAGATCGTGGGATGTTCGACAACTGCCAAGATCTTGGTACGGGCTTCGTCGGAAAGCCTGTCTAAGGGAATAGACTTAATCGCATCCGCACGTAACTCGCGCGATGAATGGTCGGTCATCGAGAAATTGGCTTGCGCTCGAGCGGACGCGCCGACTAGGACTAATGTGAGCCATATAGAAGCGCTCACCGCGTAGGAACGCGGCCTTGATCGGAGCACCTTCTGTTGCTGATTGCTAGCGCAGTTCAAGTTACTGGGCCACGATTCATCCGCTTCCATTCCGCAATTCTCAACGTGTTTGGGCATCATCCCCCCTTGCTTGCACACGCGGCTAACCGCCCGCAAAGTCGGCAAACTCTGCAGGGCTTACACCTAATTCGGCCGGCGACCGGTACCAACGACAGTCAAAATCAGGTTCTAAGTTACGCCCCATTGGCCTTGCAGTTCGTTCCATCACGCTGCAAAATCCCACCCCCGCGTACGTGGCGTGGTGGACGCAATCATTGCCTGCCAGAGCAGGCAGCTAAACCTCTCACCGGAATCGCCCGCAAAATGGCAAGGAAATCTCTGAGTTCCACAACCCAGAATCCAACGAAAGCAAGCACCCTACCGCCTCTCGATGCCAACGACCGACACCTGCATCTTGAAACTCAGCGATTGAATGTGCGGTGGCTGCGCCCAATCTGTGTGATTGGATTTCTTACTGCTAGCATGATCGCTCTGGCGACGATGCCCGGGTTTCGCACGCGGGATGTGCTGTTACTGGACTGGCAAAATGGGTGGCGCGATATACCAGCGGACAAAATCTCAAGTCGTTGCCAGCAAATTGCGAAAATTGGCCCGGAGGGAATACCGGTTTTAGTTGAAGCAATGTGTGAAGACCGTTCCGAGGTGGCCACCGCCGCGGCACAAACGTTGCTTTGGATCACTCGAGACTGGCAGTCGAGTTCTTGCCCGGTCGCGGATACTCAGAACGCAATGCATCTCGCTCGCCAACTTGCTCGCCACATCGACCGCGTTTCCCCCAAAGTGGCTGATATCGCCGCGCAACTGTCCCGGCGATTGGTTGTTTGGCCGATCGACAACAACCATGCGGACGCGAACCAGTTTCTAGTGGATTGTGACCTTCTACTACGAAAAACGAAGCCAGTTGATCGAGAGGCTGCCGAATCAAATGGGGCTCAACCGCTGGTAACGGACAGACGCCTTGAAGGCTCCGACACAACCCTTCCTACCAGCTCGCAGAGTGTTGACGCGTCTAGTGACGAGGCCGCGCCAGGTACGCCTCCACAAAGAGCAGCGGCGGTAACTTCGTTGGCGCCGTCGTTGGAGATGGATAGTCCATTGTCGTCAACGGCGGTAGGCAACACCCCCAAGGCGATACGGACTGTACCCCAAGAGGCAGACAATGAGCCGGCACCGCTCGAACAAGTCGACGCCTTATCGGACCGAGAATTGCTTAAACAACTTCGTGACGGGGACCTCAATGTCCAAGAGGTGGTTCAAGAGCTCGAACGTCGGAAGTTCTCGCCCATACAATTAAGCATCGTAAAGAGGATAGTGGACCCCGATCCGGCCGCAAGGCTAAGACTGCTCCGTGATTTGCCACACCTTCGCATCGATGTGCGTCCATGGTTAATTTGGCTTGCGTCGGATTCGCATGCACAGGTCCGTTCGGAAGTGGCTACCCTAATTGGCACCAGTTCTGACCCGGACTTGAAAGGCCAATTAGAAACTCTCAGGCAAATCGAAGACGATCCCGAGGTCTTACGGCAGATTCAGCGCGCCACAAGAGAGTCGCGATCGCGCTGAGGGGGAACAGACGGGTAGCAGGTCCAGAAGACAATTGTTACTGAAACAAAAAACAGTTGAGAAAGTTGCGGCTCACTTGGTGGAAGGGTACCATCGCGGTGAGAATCTCCGACACAGTCCATTTTTAAGCCAACGACCCCTAGCCTGGCGCGTCTAGAATACCCTTTGAACGAACGGGAAATACGATGCAGTACGTCTTTGCGTCGAGTGTGTTGCTCTGCACATTGCTCGCAGCTGGCTACGACGAGGCGGCCGATCCGGTATTTTCTGGTCCCCAAAAAGGGGAGCACCTTTCGCCGTTTGTCGTTCGCCAAGTGCTAGGCGAAAACGCTGGAAAAGATTGGAAGCCAATTGAGGCCGCCGCCGGTCGACCTCTACTTCTCATCTTTGTTCATGACGTAACTCGCCCCGCCTTAGGACTAACGCGGAGTCTGATCGAGTTTGCGCATAAGCGAGGCGGCGACCGGATGCTGCGGGCCGTCATAATTTTGACGGATGATACGACCGACGCGGAAACGTACGTAAAGCGAATTGCCCATGCTTTACCTCAGAACGCCGAGCGATGTGTGTCTTTAGATGGCAAAGAAGGACCGGGCGCATTAGGGTTGAATCGCAAAGTATCTGTCACTGTGTTGTTGGCTAAAGGCTCCGACGTCACGGCTAATTTTGCCTTGGTTCAGCCGAGCATACAGGTAGATGCTCCCAAGATAGCGCAAGCCATTGCCAGCTTGCTTGGGGACAATTCTGCGCCAACAGCTGCAGAATTGGGAATACAGCAATCGAGCGAGATGAATAAAGGTGTGTTACCGGACGAGATCAGAAATCTAGTTCGGCCTTTGATCGACAAAAATGCCACTGAGTCCGACGTCGTGAAGGCTGCCAAAGCAATTGAAGAGAAGATGGCAAAGAACGAGGCCATTCGAATAGAAATAGCCCGCATTTCTCAAACCATTGTTCGATCTGGAAAACTCGACAACTACGGCACCGAAGCCGCTCAGAAATATCTGCGCGAGTGGTCAGAACGGCTCAACGCGAAAGACCCGAAATCTGCTGCTGAGCCGAAGAGAGACGATAAGCGGTAGTTTCCGAGATCACATCGAAACACTGCCACGAAAAAAGCGTAGCAGTGGTTTCTCTAGTAGTAGTCCTTCTATTTCAAAATGGTGGGTAGGCTTCAGTGTGCCACATAATCAGGCCGCCGCCGGAGTTGACTTGGATTACCCATAATGGCTCATTCGGCGGCAAGCCAGTGCTGAGAACGGTCGGACAATGTAAGCCGTCTTAGGTCGACTGCAATATGTAAGCAAAACAATCCGAAGGAATTGTGTCCTACGTTGTTCAACACTGGCTTGCCGCCGAACTAGTCTTCGCTGAACATCGTAGCGAAATCCGTCGGCTGCCAGTGGCACACGGAGAGGCTGTGATTTTTTTGCCACCCGGTCTGCCCGGATGGTTTAACGGCTTTTGCACTACTTCGTAATAGACTGCCCCACGCCCTTCACTGCTCGTTCCTCGCAGTTCTCAGAGCGTGCCAGCCCACTTACGTCGCACTGAGTGTGCCTACTACATCGACCCACCATTTTAAAGTAAACGCACTACTACATTGAAACTTTGTCAGACCTCGTTGTCGGGTGGAGCCGCCTCGCGGAGTATTCCCTCCAATTGTTTTCCCCATACGAAGTAATGTATCGCAAGGAGCAGCAAAATCCCTATCGAACTAAGTGCCACGATCGGAGCGAAAGGAAAAGTAAATAGGATCAATGCAAACAATGGTACGATCACAACCAGGTAACACCCTCGGGACGAGCGTTTGGAGTCTTCCATGGATGGATTTGTTTCGTTCTGTACCACCGGCTCTGTCCCTTTCCTTTCTCAAGCGATTCTACCAAGGGACCTCGAATGATTCGAAATGCAAGTCAGAATGATGTTGAGATCATTGTTCAGCTCATTCGTGAATTGGCCGATTATGAAGGGCGCTTACACGATGTAAAGGTCACGCCAGACATTTTGCGGCAGCACCTGTTCGGAGAAAAGCGATACGCCGAAGTCTGTTTGGCGGAGGATCAAGGAATTACCGTCGGTTTTGCGCTGTACTTTCATAACTATTCGACGTTCGCGGGTAAACCGGGTATTTATCTGGAAGATATTTTCGTCCGTCCAAATTATCGACGAAAAGGTCTCGGACACCAGCTCTTTAGAGCGATAGCGCAACTGGCGGTGGAACGAGGCTGTGGATTTGTGCAATGGACGGTTCTCACGTGGAACCGGCCCGCTATCGATTTCTACCAAGCGTTAGGTGCAATCTGTCTTGACGAGTGGAAGGTGTATCGCTTGCCACAGGATCGTTTGAAAGCTTTGGCGTCGATTGCTCCTTGATGACCACTTTGAATTTCGACGCGGAGGTGATTAGAGTGTGCCTGAAACGTCGTTTTCGAAAGGTGGATTTGCATGTCCTTGGAACTTCGTAAGCGCTTGTTTGACGTTCTAGACTCAGTAGTCTTGATCGACCCGCACACGCATATTAACCCGCATGCTCCTGCTTCGCAGTCCCTGTCAGACATCTTGGGGTATCACTATTACACGGAGCTGGCCCATTCGGCCGGGATGCCGAAAGATCAGATCGAAGAACCGAACCTTTCGCCTAAGGAAAAGGTCGCACGACTAATTACCAATCTGGGACCGATCGACAATACGATTCAATACAGCTGGTTTGTCGAGATGGCCCAAGCGTTCTTCGGGTTTGAGGAACATCGGGTTAACAAATCCAATTGGGAATCTTTGTATGACGCTGCAACCGAAAGGATGCGGCAACCAAATTGGGCCGAACATGTATTGCGAGTTAGTGGCTTGGAAGCTGTATTTTTGACGAATGACTTCGATGATCCACTAGCTGGATTCGATACACGAACATATATCCCCTGCCTGCGAACAGATGATTTGGTGTTCCACCTGGCGAAGCCGGAGGTTCGACAGCGATTGGAGGCTGCCACGAATATTGCTGTTTCCGGAGTAACACAGCTACGTACAGCCATGGGAGCGCTGTTTCAGCATTTCCGAAGTAACAACGCTCGCGCATGTGCGGTGTCCTTGCCGCCAACATTCAGCCCAATTAAGGTATCGGATGGCCGGGTAAAAACGGCACTAGACGCGGTCTTATCTCAGGGGGAGGAGGCCGCCGAGTCGCATCGACAAGCGATTGCGAACTTCGTTTTTTGGACCCTTACAGAGTTTTGCGCCGAGTTTAAATTGCCGTTCGATTTGATGATTGGCGTAAATCGTGGTGTCTACGCCGGTGGCGTTCATCAAGGCCGCGATCTATATGACAGTCGCATGTCGTTGATTCAATACAAAGAACTCTTCAACGCTTTTCCTAATGTTGTGTTTCCCATCTCTGTTCTAGCCAGCGTCTCAAACCAGGAACTCAGCAGCTACGCTTGGATCTTTCCAAATGTGATCACGAACGGGCATTGGTGGTACTCCAATACGCCGACATTTATAGAACATGATTTGGCTGCCCGGCTGGAGGCTGTCCCGAGGACGAAACAGATCGGATATTACAGTGACATGTACAAACTAGAATTTGCACTTCCGAAATTCCGCATGTACAAGCGGATCTTGGCAAAAGTTTTGGCGGACCGGTTTGTCATAGATCGAGGCTGGAGTGAAACGCAAGCGATCGATCTAGGTAAACAGGTGCTGCGAGGCAACGTGGAACGCTGGTTCGGATGGTCGAACTAGTCAACAAAATATGAAAATTGTCGGCAACACGTTTCTGGTTTCTGGTGGCGCGTCGGGATTGGGGCTTGCCACTGCCAAACATTTAGTCGAGCTTGGCGCGAGAGTTGTTATCGCCGATCTGAACGCGTCGGCAGGCAATACCGCTGCAGCTTTGTTGGGCAAAGAGGCCCGGTTTTGCCTGACCGACGTGGCGTCCGATACAAGTGTTTCCGAGACGATACAGAAGACAATCAAGTACTTCGGAAATCTTCAGGGTGTCGTTAACTGCGCCGGTATTTTGGCGGGCTCACGAGTGCTAGGACGCGATGGACCTCACGATTTACAGCTCTTCGCTAGGGTCGTTCAAGTGAATTTGATCGGCACGTTCAACGTCTTGCGTCTAGCCGTCGCCGAGATGTCAAAGAACGAACCCAACGACGAAGGTGAAAGGGGTGTGGTGATCAATACCGCATCTATCTCGGCCTTCGAAGGTCAAATTGGCCAAGCCGCTTACTCGGCGGCAAAAGGGGGCGTTGCGTCGATGACGTTGCCAATTGCGCGAGAGCTCGCACGATTTGGCATTCGAGTTGTCGCCATTGCACCCGGAGTCTTCAATACAGCGATGATTGACTCTGCACCGGAAGCCGTGCAAAAGTCCTTGAAGGATCAAACCGTGTTTCCAAACCGCTTAGGAAACCCGCACGAATTCGCAGCGTTCGCGGAGCACATTATCGTGAATCCGATGCTCAACGGCGTTGTGCTGCGTTTGGACGGAGCACTACGCATGGCTGCGAAGTGAGGTGCGTTGCGAAGAGTGCTACTCTTCAACCGCAGTATCGTACTTGTCATCGAAGATGGCGAGCAGGTCGTCGATCTGAGCTCCCGCGGCTGCGGCAGTTTCAAAGTATCTGCGCGCCTTGGCAATTGCTTCTTCGTTACTATTGGGATTCGTCAACAAATAGGCACCCTTTATTAGTAAGGTCGCTGGATCCTTTTCCGCAAGGTGCGTCTCGGCGATCGCAATTGCTAGTCCCGCAGGTAATTTATTGAGCTTAAAAGTCCGATTCATACCTGTCACCCGCAACACGACGGCATCGGGACGAGCCTCGACGAATGCAACGATAGTACTGTTGCCAACTTTTATTGAGTCACCTGCGTTCAGGGCTTTGACGGCTGCTACAACCGCTTCACTGAACTGCTTTACATAAGCCGCAATGGCTCTTAATCGCTCCACTTGAGCCTGATGAACTGGAAGTTTGGCAACCGCTTCCGCCTTGGACAAGAAACTCTCCGCAATGGCGAACTCCTGCTCTCCCACAGACCGTCGGGCCCCCGTAAGCGCCGTGGATAATTCTTTCAATTCGGCAGCGGATGGTTTGGGTGTTTCCACCGGCGTCGTTGTTGCTGGCATCGGTGTGGGCACCGATTTGACCGGCTCCGACTTCGCTTCTGGTACCTTAACATTAGGCACGGGGTCGTTTGAGACTTCACCAACTGGCTTTTCGGTTTTCGCGTCCTGGTTCGCCCCGGTTCCCTGAGCCGGGTTATTAACGTTCGACGGGACATTCGGTTCCGGCAAAGCGGGACCGGGTGGTGTCGGTACGATCGTCGAATCGTTTTCCGTTTTCTCCGAAACGGCTTTACGTTCCTTTAAAGCAGACTTCGCATTCACGCCAGGTGCATACGTCACTTGGCTTTCGCGATCTTCCGCGCCTGTCGTTGCTATTCGTATCTGGTCTAAAAGGTCCGGCTTCAACGAAATCAGAATCACAGGAACGACGAGTGCTACGCAAAGAGCTACCAGTGCTCCCACTTTCAGTTTCCGAGACTTCCGCCGCTGTTCGGTGGCGCGAACCAATGACTTCACTTTTGGGGTGGGGCTGGAGGCATTTTCGAGTCCGCTAGGATGCAGCTCGGAAACAGTCGGGACGCTGCTCCACGCCACGACGTTTGGCAGAATTGAGCTGTGTGGATTGACCGGGATATTGGGCTGAAAGATCGGCGAGTGGGATCCGCTCACTAGTGGAAATGGCCGCATCGGATCCTGCGGGTTCGGAACACCAGCCGCAAGCGAGGTCGTTTCCGGAGGTGTAACGCCGGGCAATGGAGCATTTACATTTGGCACGTACGGCTGCATCGCCGGACTGATCGCGGTTGGCGTAACCGCTGGTGGCACCTGAGGCTTGACATCGGGCTTTGGGTTAACCGCTCTCATCGCATCGCCGCCAACTTTCGTCGGTGTGCGACGTTCGTCCGATGAAACCCTGTTCGAATTCGACGCGTGGGCAAGGCGAACGGCCTCATCACCACCCTTGGCTGGTGCTTCCGCCGGCCCCATTCCGGGAGGAAACAAGTTTGGATCCGTGCAGATCCTCGGTCCTTTGGAAATGATTACGGGAGAACGATCGTCCGTTTTGGGTTTCCGCTGACGTAGTTCGGCGTCGTATTTCGTTCGACACTTCTCGTCCAATAGGCATGTTTTTGCGTTGCGAATTTCGTCCAACACGGTTGACCACTGTTGCGCGTGCTCACCCGGTTTGCATCCGCGAACTCTTGCAGCGGCTCGGTCGGCTGCGGCTCGAATTTGTTCCGGATCGGAGGTGAATTCGTCGAGTCCGATCAGCTCGTAGAAGCTGGGCTTGATTGGTAATTTCAGTCCCAGCCAAACACGGTACGGGTCCAATTCGCTGTTCATATTTTGCGCTGTCCGAGCTTTGCCCTATTTGAGGGCATCGGGTTCGATGATAGGACTAATTTGCTACTGTAGCAAGTTTATTCATAGCATAGACTTTTGGCTGTGGAACATCGTTGGTAGCCACGAAAAGCAATTTGATAAACAAGGAAGCTCGTTCATGACGTGCGGGAGCCGCCTAATTGTGTTGGTGCTAGGTGTCAGCAGTCTTTGCTGGGGAGTGTCGAACGTTATGTCGCAGCCACAATCGTCGACAGAGCGACGTGCCGCCGCAAATAAACAGTTTTTGCAGGGAAACTTCCGCGACGCATTTTTATTGTTCCATGCACTTTGTTTGGATCCAAGGAACTCAGGCAAAGAAGTAGCCGAGGATGCAAAGCGGGGAGTGGAGTGTTTGCAGCAACTCGGACGATTGGGAGAGCTGGATGACTTCCTGGAGTCTGCGGTTTCCACTCATCCGACAAACTGGCGACTGTTGCGTACGGTCGCAGAACATTATCTGCAAAACGAACATCACGGATTCAAAATAGCCGGAAAATTCGAGCGAGGTCCACATCGTGGGAGCGGTGAAATTGTCAACGCGCTGGAACGGGATCGAGTTCGAGCGCTGCAGCTATTGACGCAAGCAATGAAACTAATTGTCAAGGAAAATGACAAGCATGAAGTGGCGATGTTCTATCTGGCCCTGGCGGATCACTTATTGTACGACCGAGGTGCATACGAAGCGTGGCGTCTGCAGTATTTGACGAATTTGACTGAGCTACCGGACTATGAAGAAGGCTATCCAAACTTACGCGAGACAGTCGGCGCGCCGGTGGACGAAAATGGTGATCCCGTTTTCTATCAAGCGGCGACGTCTTGGGACGTCGCCGAGAACGATGGGCAACGATGGCGGTGGGCGCTCGATCAGGCAATCGAAAATGAACCTCAACAAAAAACTACGGTTCGCCTTCGATTGGCTGACTTCTTAAGACAACAGTTCGGTGTTGAGACCTTGGCCCAAAGTCCTTTCGCCGCTTTCTGGGGGCATCAGGATGATGATGCGCACCCCACGAAATCGAGTATCGTGGCGCTAGAGACGATGGGGGAGGACGAAACGACAGCGCGCTTGGCCGTCGGCGTTCGACGATTCAAGCTGCCTGACGAATTTAACTTTATCAAAATTTATCAACAGGTCGCGGCGGAACCGGAACTCGGTGGGGGTGAACAAGCGCTCAACACGCTGGCGGAGATTTTCGAGAATCGACGACAGTTGCCCCAGGCCGCCGCATACTGGAAGCGATCCATCGATCTCTATGGTCGCGGTTCCGAAGATTCTAAACAAAAACGCCTCAACCAGATTGTCGCGAAATGGGGACGCTTCGACGCTACGATGACGCAGCCCGCTGGAACCGGAGCGACGCTCGGATGGCGATTCCGAAACGCTACCGAGGTGGAGTTTGAAGCTCGACAAATCGATGTCAACAAATTGCTGGAAGACATCAAAGCGTATATCAAATCGAATCCGCGACAGCTCGATTGGGAACGAACGAACATTGACGGAATTGGCTGGCTGCTTGTTCAAAAAAAGGCAACACAGTATTTGGGCAAACGTGTCGCCAGCTGGAAAGAAACATTAAAGCCCCGAGAGAATCACTCTGACCGACGCGTGTCGATAACGACCCCGTTGCGAGACGCCGGTGCGTATTATGTGACCGCGCGAGTCCAGGGGGGGAATGAATCGCATATTGTGGTATGGCTGGCAGATTCTGCAATCGTCAAGAAGCCGGTATCAGACAAAACGTTGTACTATGTTGCCGATGCTCGCACGGGTGCCCCAATTCCTAATGCCAACCTCGAGTTTTTCGGCTGGCGACAAATGAACGACCGGGGTAATCGACCGCGTATTGAAACTACGAACTTTTCCGAAAAGACGGATGCCGATGGTCAGGTGTTTTCGCCGTTGACGACACAGCCTAGCGACCACCAGTGGCTAGTCGTAGCGAGAAATCCGAAAGGCCGTCTTGCATTCCTGGGATTCCATGGCGTTTGGGGCGGGCAGCCGTACGATCAGGAATACAATCAGACCAAAACGTTCGTAATCACGGATCGACCGGTGTACCGCCCAGGCCAAAAGGTCCAATACAAAGTATGGATCCGAAAAGCGCAATACGATCAGGAAGAAAAATCCGAATTCGCCGGGCAATCATTCCCGATCGAGGTTCTTGATCCGCGAGGTCAAAAGGGGTTTACCGCTAACGTTCAATCGGACGAGTACGCGGGTGCGACCGGCGAGTTCACGCTAGACACCGATGCCACTTTGGGTGTTTATCATCTGCAGCTACCGGGCTACGGAAGTGGCACCTTCCGAGTTGAAGAGTATAAAAAACCCGAGTTCGAAGTTACAGTCGATGCGCCTTCTGAACCCGTGATGCTCGGCGACGAAATAACTGCCAAGATTCGAGCGAAATACTACTTTGGCTCTCCGGTCACGACGGCGACGGTGAAATATAAGATACACCGCACGGAGTACGCACAGGGATGGTATCCGAGGGCACCTTGGGACTGGTGTTTCGGTCCAGGCTATTGGTGGTTCGGCTACGATTACTCCTGGTATCCGGGCTGGAGTACTTGGGTCGGTTGCAAGCGTCCAATTCCAAACTGGTGGCCACAGAACCCACAGCCACCGGAATTGGTAGCGGAGTCTGAATTGCCAATGGGTCCAGACGGCGAAATGAATCTGAAAATCGACACCGCCCTCGCCAAAGCTATTCACGGTGATCGCGACCACCAGTACGAAATCACAGCCGAAGTACGTGACGAATCACGTCGTACCATTGTTGGCCAAGGACGGGTGCTTGTGGCGCGCGAACCTTTTAAAGTCTTTTCCTGGGTCGATCGCGGATACTATCGGGTGGGCGACACGATTCATGCGCAATTCCGGGCCCAAATGCTCGATCAAAAACCGGTCCAGGGATCGGGAACACTTACCTTGTTGCGCGTCACCTATAACCAAGACCGTCAGCCGGTGGAGGCACCCATTCAGAAATGGAGCCTGGATACCAACGACCAGGGGGAAGCAGAACTGAAAATCAAGGCATCGGAGCAAGGACAGTACCGGTTGTCCTATCGCGTTACCGATGCGAAAGAACATAGCATCGAAGGAGGGTACCTCTTTACTATCGTTGGTGATGGATTCGACGGGAAGAAGTTTCGATTCAATGATCTGGAGCTGATACCGGAGCAGCGCGAATATCAGCCGGGCGACAAAGTTCGATTGCAAATTAACACAGACCGAACCGATAGCACCGTGCTGTTATTCATCCGGCCGGCAAACGGTGTATATCTACCACCCAAGGTGATCCGTTTGGATGGGAAGAGCAGCGTCGAAGAAATCGCGGTCATCAAGAAAGATATGCCGAATTTCTTCATCGAAGCCGTGACGATCTCTGCCGGAAAGGTTCACTCGGAGGTTAAGGAGATCGTCGTTCCGCCGGAGAAACGAGTTTTAAATGTCGAAATACTTCCTTCAAAATCAGAATTTAAGCCAGGTGAGAAAGGGAGGGTCAGAGTTCATCTGACCGATTTTTATGGCGAAAACTTTGTGGGCTCGACGGCACTTTCCATCTACGACAAGTCTCTGGAATACATCTCGCAAGGGTCAAACATTCCGGACATCAAAAAGTTTTTTTGGGAGTGGCGCCGGCAACATCATGTGCATGATGAGAACAGTTTGGCTCGCTATTCCGATAATCTGATCCAGCCGAACGCCCAGCCAATGGGGAACGTTGGTCTGTTCGGGGAATCCGCCGCCGATGAAATGGTGTCCGACGACGGTCTCGCCCTTGACGGAAGACAGGGCATCCGAAAGACGCCGAGGTCTGATCCGATGATGGTTCGTGGAGGCGCAGGCGTTATGAGGGGTATGGCTATGTCTGCCGCCGCCGCTGAAGGCGCGCCTCCACTGGCTAAATCCTTCGCCGCTGACGCAGGCGTTCCCGCGAATCCCCAATCTGTAGTAACCGTGTCCAATCCGATGCTCATCGAACCCTCGATTCGCAGCAACTTCGTAGACACGGCATTGTGGGCCGGATCGTTACTAACGGATCGTACCGGGATAGGGGAAGTCGAATTAGATATGCCAGAAAACCTTACGACTTGGAAAATCCGCGTCTGGGGAATGGGGCATGGGACCAAGGTCGGTTCGGGTGATGCCGAGGTAGTGACGCGAAAGAACCTTATCGTTCGACTGCAGGCACCTCGTTTCTTTGTTCAGAACGACGAGGTCGTATTGTCAGCCAACGTTCACAACTACCTAGCCGTTGATAAAGAAGTCAATGTCGAATTGGAAATCTCGGAAGGGACGCTCAGCTCACTTGATCCCACCACCGTAAAAATCATGGTGCCGGCTCAAGGGGAAAAGCGAGTTGATTGGCGAGTGAGGGTTTTAGAGGAAGGCCTAGCGTCCGTTCGTATGAAGGCGCTGACGGATGAAGAGTCGGATGCGATGGAAATGAAATTGCCGTGCCACGTACACGGAATGCTAAAGACCGACTCGTGGGCTGGAACTGTTCGACCAGATAAGGATGGAGCGACCGTGAGCATCCACGTGCCGGCGGAACGTCGCCCTGCGCAAACGGCATTGGAGGTGCGATACTCGCCGACGCTTGCTGGTGCCATGGTGGACGCTCTGCCTTACTTGGTTGACTATCCCTACGGATGCACGGAGCAAACGTTAAATCGCTTTTTGCCGACAGTGATCACGCAGAAAGTCCTCCGCGAGATGAACCTTAATCTCGACGAAATACGCGATAAGCGAACCAATCTCAATGCCCAGGAAATTGGCGATGCTCGCGAACGCGCCGAGCAGTGGCAGAGATTCGAGCAAAACCCGGTCTTCGACACTGCAGAGGTAGAGCGAATGGTTAAGAGCGGCGTAACGGCGCTGACGAATATGCAAGTCAGCGACGGAGGTTGGGGGTGGTTCAGTGGGTGGGGCGAGCAAAGCTATCCGCATACCACGGCGATCGTCGTTCACGGCTTGCAGATTGCTCGGCAAAATGATGTCGCTCTCGTTCCTGGCGTCATCGAACGGGGCGTGGAATGGTTGAACCGTTATCAACAAACTCAGGTTGAATGGCTCAAAAACGCGCCTAAGCAAATCAAGCCTTGGAAAGACCACGCTGATAACTTGGATGCATTGATTTATATGGTGCTGGTGGATGGCGGGAGTGACAACCCTGAGATGCGAGAATTGTTATATCGTGATCGCATTCACTTGGCTGTCTATGGCAAAACGATGTTGGGCATGGCACTGCACCGTCTTGATGATCGGGAGAAGCTGGCTGTTGTTTTGGAAAACTTGGAGCAATTCCTGGTAGAAGACGGCGAAAATGAAACTGCTTACCTTCGCTTACCAGAGAATAGTGTCTGGTGGTTATGGTACGGCAGCGACATTGAGGCTAACGCTTATTACTTGAAGCTGCTGTCCCGAACCGATCCACAGGGTGAGGCCGCACCACGACTGGTTAAGTACTTGCTCAACAATCGAAAGCACGCCACCTATTGGCAGTCTACTCGCGATACGGCAGTCTGCGTCGAGGCGTTTGCCGACTACATTCGCGCCAGCGGCGAGGCTCGGCCTAACATGACCGTGGAGATTTGGTGGGATGGCGATAAAGTAAAGGACGTGGCCATCAGCGGCGAAAATCTCTTCAGCTTTGATGACCGGTTTATGTTGTTAGGACGTGAAGTCGCTGACGGCGACCATCGCCTAGAGATTCGGCGACAGGGTACAGGACCTGTGTACTATAACGCTTATCTGACCAACTTTACCCTCGAAGACCCAATCACAAAGGCGGGCCTGGAGGTCAAAGTGGATCGGAAGTATTACCGACTTGTCCCGTTGAAAAAGGAGATAAAAGTCGCCGGAAGCCGTGGCCAGCCAGTGGACCAAGTAGTGGACAAATTCGAGCGACATCTTCTGGCAAGCGGTGATCAAGTAAAGAGCGGAGATCTCATGGAAATTGAGCTCCAAATCGAAAGCAAGAATGACTACGAGTATCTAATCTTTGAGGATATGAAAGCCGCAGGATGTGAGCCGTTTAATGTCCGTAGCGGATATAACTCAAGCGGCTTGAACGCGTACATGGAATTGCGCGATGATCGAATCTCACTATTCGTGCGGCAATTGGCACGTGGTAGACATAGTCTTAGGTATCGCATGCGAGCTGAAATACCGGGTCGATTTTCCGCTCTGCCCACCTGGGCATATGCCATGTATGCACCCGAACTAAGAGGTAATTCGGACGAGCTAAAACTGGTTATTGAGGATTAGGTTTACTAGAAAACCGGAACTCCAGCGATATACGAAAGAGCGAGCGTTACAAGCAAGTAGAATCCACAATGTAATAGGCTGCTTAAGAAATCCAGTTCTAGACTTGTCAGACAAGCCGCGCCGCCTATCGCGAGTAAAGGCGGAACGATGAATAGCATTTGGTAGATGTCTGCCTTTTTCGTGCCCAAGTCGAGCGCGTACGGGACGACATATGCGTAAATTCCCCACAACGCTGCATATACCAGACCGCAGATTAACGCGCGGATCCAAAGTTCCTTGCCCCGGAAGGGCTCAAATTCATCGTTCCTTAGGAATCCGTAACCACACCAGGCTAAAGGAGGGCCAAGTGCGATGGCGCCTACAATAAGCATTACGGGTGGTATCTTACCGTCGTAGGTTCTCAGATAAACTGAAATCCCCAAGAGTACGACGGCCGAGACGCCCACAACAATTGCCAGCTTTTTCGAGAACCGGGTTTCTTGCCGCAGGATAGGTTTGACAAGTGTCCTGCCTTTCGCGTCTTTCGCTCCTGCCTCCGGAGCGTGAATAACGATCTCTTCGGCTTTTTCCGGAACCTGTATAACGGTTTTGCACTTCGGGCAGGGCCCCTTTTTTCCGGCAAATTTCTCATTGACTTGAAAGCCAGTCTTACAGGTCTGACAGATGACATGGATGGGCATTGAATTGCTCGAGTCAAAGTTGTACCGACTGGAATGGATGAACGCCGACCGTTGCCAGCGAATTCTGCTCGATGGGAACGTGGCGATCCAGAATGGATACCTAGTCTTTGCTCCCAGCGTTGTGACGTCAAGGACTCGCAAACCTAGCATTTAGGAAAATTCTGGATGCCAGGTTGGAGATCAGAGGTCAGAAGTCAGAGGTCAGAAGTCAGAGGTCAGAGGTCAGAAGTCAGAGATCAGTGATCCTACAGGTCCGCGGGTTGAGCTCCAGGCTGAAGGTGAAACCCCCTGGAGATCAACTCGGCGGCATCTGGGCATGGGTAAGGCCTTCGCCATTGCAAGAAGGCACGTGTGAACCACCGACGTGCGGCGGGGTGAATTGGATTAAACGGGACTGTCCGATCACTAATTCGCCATGTCAGCGAACAAGGCATCCAGCGCACTGACCTTCTTTTTTCCGTTGTGGTCGCCTGACAATTCATCCATCCAATCTTCAGAGTCGGCTGCCGTAGCATGGTCATAGTGAGCGTTTTTCGCAGCGATCGAGTCAGCGGCCAGTGACTGAAATACGAAGGCCGACGTCGAGGCTGTCGAACCAGTCGCGTTTGGCGAAGAGTTGTCGTCAAAAGCGGCACCTACTACGACGTCGCTCGAGGCTGCCATCGCTAACGCAGAGGCGCCTTCGCCCTCGCCACCGGACAAACCGTTAAGGTGATTGATTACCAACAAGGCGTCCAGGGCCGTTAAGAAAGTGTCCCCATTGGTATCGTAGAACGGTGGAGGTGAAAAACCTGGGACAGGCGGATTAGGTAATTGTCGAGGGCCGTTTTTGTTGATCTCATTTATGATCAGAAGCACGTCGATGGGCGACACATTGTTGCCTGCGTCATTATCGACATTCAGCGGGTTGATGGGATTCCGCCACGGATTCCCGGTGACAAGTAGACGGTAGTCTTCGACTTCACCGTCCGCAGCCTCCCCGGTCGGTCCTGCTACACCAACGCTCGTTAGCCGGAAGCGAGCGTAGGTACTGACTAATAGGGCGTTACCAGGAACTCGGATGGGCAGTTGATTGACACCCGCTTG
>JANNPR010001014.1:0-1551 GCA_031400345.1 Planctomycetota bacterium
GGTAAAACCGTCATAATTCCCGGTGAGATCGTTTTGACGTGCCACTGCTTTGGCCCTCGCGTCATAACTTCCCGGCCAGGAAAAACAAAAAAACCAAATCTGACCCCCGGTCTTCTCGGAACGATAGTAAGTGTTTCGCGAACCGCAGAATCCGTTTCGTTCCAAGCAGATGGGGCACGTGATAACTCATACTCGTGCCACTTCTATGAAACGCGACGTAGTCACGATGCGGAAACGCTCAATATTCGTTTCAAGCAGTGTTGAAGCAGGGACCGAGACTGTTTGATCGGTCCTAGCCTGACCGGAGGCCCCTATTTGGCGGAACTTTCAACCAGTCTTTCGAGCAAGTCGGATCAGGACCAAGTTAGGGGCCGAACCGGACCCTCACCGGATCCAAGCTTTCTAATCTTCAACACTGCTTGGAACGATAGCATGTTTTTCTCGAACCGCGGAGTCCGTCTCGTTCCGAGCAGTGGCACGATGAAATATCAACTTCCCGATACATACAGCATCGGGACCTCCACCGAGTTCTCCACGGGGCACGCAATTTGGAAGAGCTGTTCTACGTGGAATCACCACCCATTGGGAATCGGCAAGGGCAGCCGGATAATCGTTATTCTCTTCATCTTCTCGCTTGAAATAGGAGATTGGAACATATATCGTCGTTGGGTGGACGTGCTGGCCGGCAAATGATCAACGAGTAGATCAAGTTTGGCCGACTAACATTTAGTATCGAAACCACCTGCCTCTGCGCCATTGTGCACAGTCGGTGTATATGGAAACCCGTACTTTGCCAGATAATCGGATGCCATCGCGATGTTACTCGTATCATTCATTCTGGCTGGACTTGTCGTCGTCGTCACAGTAATCCAATTGTTGGGTACCTCAAGCTACCTCTCATGGTTTCGTTCCTACAAGGAGCCGCCACACCCCGAGTCTCGACTACCCTCGGTCGCCATTGTGTTGGCTTTGCGAGGCGATGACCCTTCGCTGAACGAATGCCTGAAGCGTCTGGCCGCGTTGGACTATCCTGACTACGAGATTCATCTCGTGATCGACGATGAAGCCGATCCCGCTTTCGGTGCCGCGAAAGCGTGGATGGATGAGCACCAAGGCGCGGCGGTGCGAATTCACATTTTGCGAGACGTCTCGCCACACGCTTATCTAAAGACCAGTGCCATCCGACAATGCCTCAAGGAAATGGGAAGTTCGGTCGGTGCCGCCGTGATGGTGGACGCGGATACGCTTGTTTACCCCAGTTGGCTCCACGATTTGGTACATCCCATGATCGGCACAGACGTTGGGCTGGTGACCGGAAACCGCTGGTA
Organism: Planctomycetota bacterium; assembly: GCA_031400345.1. GTDB lineage: Bacteria > Planctomycetota > Planctomycetia > Pirellulales > Pirellulaceae > JANNPR01. Next base: position 1,329 of record JANNPR010001014.1, read on the forward strand.
CGATCCATCACGTCGCAAATGGGGGGACCGGGTTCGTTTTCTCTATAACGCGAATTCCGTTATGCCCATGTATTTCATGAAGGCAACCTGGGGAGGCTCGCTGGCATTACGTCGCGAGGTCTTCGACCAGCAATATTTCTTCGATCGCATGTGGAACACTTCATCGGAAGACAGCGCCATGCAGGATGCGGCTCGACGCGCGGGCCTGAAGCTCAGGGTCACA
>JANNPR010001026.1:0-1744 GCA_031400345.1 Planctomycetota bacterium
GCCGTACGGTGTGCCGTGCGCGACCGTCCAGGACGGGTCGATGAATTCATTACTGCGCGCGAACAGCCGGGTGGTCCGAAAAAACTGCAGAATCGGCGTTGTCATGATGGTGGTAACGAGCGCCATGATGACCATCAGGGCATACAGCCGTGGCGAGATCAGTCCCAAGTCGAGTCCGATGTTGAGCACGATCAGCTCCATCAAACCGCGCGTGTTCATCAGAATTCCCAGGGAACACGAGTTTCGCCAATCCATTCCGCACAGGCGTGCGGCGGCCGTGGTCCCTCCAAATTTACCCAGGCTGGCGACCAAAATGATTACGCCGCACAGCAACCAATTATCTACGCCGCTAATGAGGCCAATCTCGGTGCGCAGTCCGGCAAAGGCAAAGAACACGGGTAAGAGAACGATCGTCACCAGGTCCTCCAGCTTGTTGCGCAGCTCGTGTGCGACCGCACTACGTTTCGGAATCACTGCCCCGAACAGGAATGCGCCGAAGATGGCATGAATGCCGATGTACTCCGTCAGACAGGCGGAGCCGAACAGTGCGATTATAACGACAGCGACGACGTCTGCGGAAATCGGACTTCCGGCCGGCTTCAGTCGCAGGAGCTGCGGTCGGACGACGAGAAACATGACTCCGATATACAGCAGCGTCAACGCCGTGATGGCGATCGCCACCCCGAGTTCCGCTTGGGCCACGCCAACCACGAGAGCCAGCAGACACCATGCTGTGACGTCGTCGATTGCTGCGCAGGCGAGCGCCATGGCACCGAGCGGCGAATCCTGCATGCGGCGATCGGTCAGAATCCTCGCCAGCACCGGAAATGCGGTGACGGACATCGACACGCCGAGGAATAACGCGAAGCTGACGAAGGGCACTTGGTCGTTAGACAGGATGGGATAGAGGGTCAACGCCAGGCCCGCGCCGAGCAAAAACGGAGCAATGATGCTGGCGTGCGAGATCGCAATCGCGGAGTGGCTGCGACGTTTCAAGATTGCGGGGTCGAACTCCAGCCCGACCAGAAACATATACAGCACGATTCCGAACTGGGCAAACATACCGAGAATGGGAACGGTATCTCGCGGAAGCAGAACGTCCATAGCGCCAGGCGCAATGCTGCCCAGCCAAGATGGTCCGATCAAAATGCCGGCCACCACTTCGCCGATGACCGCTGGCTGCCCGAGGCGACGAAAAACGCTGCCCATGATCCGACAGGAAAGGATCACAACGACCAACGCCAACAGCAAATGCAGTAGTGGCTGGCGGCCGTGATGAGAGGGCGCAACCATTTCCTTAGCGGCAGCGGACGCGACCTCGGCTGCGGGAGCGACCAACCCGTGTCCCAAGTTGAGAATCGTACAGAACGCGAGTACGGTGGCTACGAGCGTCAGCGCGTAGAGTAGGGTGGCGTTAAGATTTTGGCGCCGGGCGGCAAGCGGAACAGGCTGTTCCATGCGAAGCATCTCCGTTTGAGCGATTTCGCGACGAAGGTTTACAGCCGATCGGAAACGAAATTTGCTAGTGCGGCCAAGCTGCAGCCGCTAGAACCAAAGGGGGCTAGGGCGTCGCAGGCATTCGTCACTAGGCGAGTCACTTCCAAGCGGCTGTTGGGTACTCCGATCAGATTGGGAAAGGTCAGTTTTCCGGCGTCGGACCCCTTGCGCTTCTTCCGATTACTCGCCGGTCGGTTTTCTGCGTGGTCTAGCAGATCTTCGGTAATTTGGAAAGCGAGGCCGAGAT
>JANNPR010001039.1:0-4126 GCA_031400345.1 Planctomycetota bacterium
CACGCGGTCAGCGAGTACCTTGTCGACAGAATGGATGACTTCTTGAAACATCCGGAAGTTGATCCGCATGGCGACCCGATCCCCAAAGCAGACGGAACATTGGCGCCCAATGCGCATCGGAATTTGACCGATGGAAATCCGGGTACGCGATTTCGTATCGTTCGCGTCTTGGATCAATCCCCGGAGTTCCTGCGATACCTGAGCGACACCGGTTTGCAACCAGGCGTCGAAGGACACCTCATCGAAAAGAGATCCGAAGCAGGGACGCTAACAATTGAAATATCTCGGCGACGACTCACGTTGTCGAATGAAGCAGCCAGTAAGCTCTTGATTACTTCGGCTGATTGATACTCAACCAAAGAACCACCATCGAGTATCCGTTGAGTGCTGCGTGCATCACAATACAAGGCAGGATCCTGTGGGTGCAGAGGTATAAGTGTCCCAGGCCACAGGCAATAACAAACAGCGGAAACGGAGCTGCCCCATGATCCGAGTGCAGGGCAGCAAATAGGGCCGAGCTGATTGCCACGGACAGTATCCATGGGCGGTCAAACCGAGGGCGGTACACCAGCTCGTGTTGGTTCTGGGATTGACCGGCATCGAATTCCACTGCCGCGGAAGCCATTCCTGTGCTTGGAGGCCAAAATAGTTGGCGGAAGAGTTTCTCAAGCCAGCCTTGCAGAAAGACGCGAAACACAAACTCCTCGACAATCGGAGCGATCACGACCGTTACCAACGTGGCAGCCAAAAATGCCCTAGACGATGGATTCACCTGCAAGGTCTCGATGAGTGGATGTTCTTTGTCAAAGAAACGCGTCAGGATGAACTTGATTGCGAAGGCTATGGGTGCCAGAAGAGAAAACGTCGCCAGTCCTAATCGTAAGTCGTATCCAATTCGGAGCGGACGCAGTCCAAGATCATGGCCGTTGGCTCCGACACGCCAAATGAGCCATCCTAACAGCGTTGCCGCAGCAGCAACCTTTGCCGATGCATCGGCGAGCATTAGCCAAACTTGGCCGTCGGCCGTCATTTCATGCATCGGCATACCAAGTGCAATCAGACCTAGCCGCTCTCCAGTTCCGATCGCCGCCGCCATGAAACAGGTCAACGTGTAAGCTGCGAACATCAAGTCAATAACGGACCATGGCACGTCTCGGCGCCGCTCTGCGGCAATGGGTGCCTGTCGCAATGCCAAACGCCGGAACACATACCGCCAGCTATAGATGCTGGCCATAAGTAGTGCGGTAAACAGATACAGAGATAGCTGGGTCATTCAGCACCGCGTCAGCCGCGTAACGCCTTGGCGGCCGCAATGACGTAAATGCCACCCGAGTAGATTGTGGAGATAATCGCCAGCCAGATGGCTAGCGGAAGCGCATAAGTAAGCCACAGCGGCGCGGCCAGACGACCGAATCCTAGCATCAATAAACTGCCGCCCGCGGCTACGCATTGGAATACCATCTTCCATTTCGCGGGCCAGTTTGCGGAAAAGTCGCCACCTGACTGCTCTACGACACCTCGCAAAACGGTGACTAGCAATTCTCGGCCGACGACGACAACCGCCATCCAGGGCAAAATTCCGGAGTGTTCCTCTGCCACCAGAAAAATGAACGCGCCACAGATGATGATCTTGTCCACAAATGGATCGAAGATGCGACCAAATTTCGTAACTTGGCCATAACGGCGGGCCCAGTAGCCGTCGACCCAGTCCGTTCCCGCAGCAATGGAAAACACAATCATCGCAGGAAAATACCTCTGCAATGTTATTAACACGAATACGATTACCGCCAACGCTAAACGCAACGCCGTTACTTGATTCGGGACATTGAAGACGGTACCCAAGGATTGTTCTTCCGCTCCTGCTGACATGTTGTTGTCCGGCCCCGGGAACCGAAGAAAATTATCAATTTAACTGCGACCGCATCAACAGAGAGCGGAACCAATATCGTGGAATATCCGGAATTGGACATCCTTGTCTACATCGGTTTTCCGACTGCAACGGCAACCAGGTCATATTCTTGGGCCGTCACGAGCTCACAGGTAACAATGTTACCGGCTGCCAATTTTTGCTTTTGCCCAGTGACGTATACTAGTCCATCAACGTCGGGAGCGTCCGCATGCGAGCGTCCGACCCACACGTTCTTCTCATTCGGAACGTGTTGGTCCAGAATCACCGGAACTTGTTTACCCACTTGCAACTCGTTCCATTCCAATGCGTTCTGCTGCTGAACTGCCATCAGTCGCTCGCGCCGTTCCTCTTTTATCGCTTCGGGCAAGTGGTCCGGCAGTTTGGCGGCAGGCGTATCGCCTTCGTACGAATAGGTGAACACACCGAGCCTTTCGAATTTCTGACGCTGGACAAATTCCAGCAGATTTTCGAATTGATCCTCAGTTTCGCCAGGAAAACCGGTAATGAATGTGGTTCGAATTACTAAGTCTTTGATTCGCGATCGCAACTTGTCCACCAATTTTTCAGTTTCGTCGCGAGTGACGCGTCGCGCCATACGGCGCAACATGTCGTCATCCACATGTTGTAGGGGCATGTCTAAGTAAGGAAGGATCTTGGGGCTACGGGCGATGACTTCAATCAAAGCATCGTCGATGTACATGGGATAAAAATACATCAATCGAATCCAGTCAATGCCGTCTACCCGTTCCAGCTCCGTAAGTAACTCGGTTAAATGCGGCTGACCATATAGATCCATGCCGTAATAAGTCGTATCCTGAGCGACCACAATCAGTTCGCGCACTCCATCGGCGGCGAGTTGCCGAGCTTCCCGGATCACGTCGTCGATGGGCTTACTTACGTGCTTTCCGCGCATTTTCGGAATTGCACAGAAGGTGCATAATCGATCACAACCCTCAGAGATCTTTAGGTAGGCAAAATGGCGGGGCGTAATTCGCAATCGATTTTCATCGGACAATGCACGGATGGGAGCGGGCCGAAATACGCTGCGCTGTTCGTCCATGTTTCCCAACAAACGATCAGCGACCCGCGTAATCTCTTCACGTCCAAATACTCCGACTAACGCGTCGATACCCGGTCTGTCGGTCAGCAACTCTTCTTTTTGACGTTCTGCCAGACAGCCAGAAACGATGACCCCGCGAGTCTTACCACTGGTCTTCAGGGCCAACATTTCATCAATCGCTGCAAAAGATTCCGTCCGGGCCCGTTCGATAAAGCCGCACGTGTTGACCACGACAAAATCCGCACCATCCGGATCGCCCACCAACTGGTACCCGTCTAGTCGCAATAAACCCAGCATGCGTTCACTATCGACAAGATTCTTCGGACATCCCAAGCTGACGAAAGCGTAGGTTCCTTTCGAGTGCGTTTGCGGCAGAGTCTTCAGTGTGGTTAGGAGTGTGGACACGCGCGCTCCGGAATATGTATCGGGGTGACCGATATGCTAATTGGTCAATGTGAAGGTATATCGGGGGCATAAACAAGAAAGATGAAACCCTATAATATCTGTCAATCGCGGTTTCGACGATAGGGCAAATGGAATGGTTCGGGGCATTCGTTTAACCCCGAGCCGCAGGGGCCGGTTCAGCGGAAGATGGTAGCTTGGTCCGGCGCTGGTGATCGTAGGACGGCTAAGCCGTCGCCTGCGACTCGGGGTCAAACGAGGAGCGAAAAGCCATCCGCCGCGGAAATCTGTTTCATGATGGTTCGGGATACGGGAAGCCGTTTGTGCATTTCGCAGCCCATCAGGAAGGTTCGGTCTGGCTCAGGTGTAAATTCAAGAAAATGGACCACGCGGGCGACCACAACGATGGGATCCTTGTCGCGTTGTCTGAAAACTAACACGATGGACCGGGACCCAGGGGGGCTCGTGGTGATAAAAGAAATACCGGTTGCGGACAGGTCACGAGTGTTGACGGTTACAAAAGCGGTCGACGCGGGAAAGTTGATTCCGTCGTAGGGAGCTACTAAAACGACTGCTTCGTACGCGACTCGTGGGGCGCGGCGCCGTTCACCCTCCGCTGCGGGACCAATGCGGCTGATTGCATCATCAAGGTTTTCTTCAACCATTTGCTGCCCTTCTCGGCCCCTGTTGGCATACGGCCACAGCAAATCTAGCTCAGTGACCATATCCCTCCCCCCCATTTGCGACATCGACCG
>JANNPR010001054.1:0-2751 GCA_031400345.1 Planctomycetota bacterium
TCTTGAGCCCGACCGCCGACGCCTTCGCGCCCGCTTTACGTAACGGCCGGCTCGCCTCTGGGAGTTCGTTCGGTGCGCGACCAATTCAGGCCGCTAGGGGGCAAAAGGCAGACCTAAACATCCCGCTGGAAATTGCAAGCAGTTTGTTCAACGCATTTCGTAATCACGCTGATGCTTGAGCATCGACCATATCACGCGCATCAATTGTCGTCCGAGCGCACGAAGGGCATGCACATGCCGTCTTTATATGACAACGGGTTTCCGGTACGATAAGACTTCCCTCTCTTAACTAACAGGCGGCGACGAAACATGACTCTAAAATCGAGATTTGTCCTGCTCGGATTGATATCGATTTTTTTTGGTGGCTGCACGAATCTGGCCGTCTATGGCCCGGGATCGACCGTTACCACTAAAACGAAGTGGCCAAATGGGTCGGAAGAAACTACTACTTCAACTAAGGCCGAGCTATTGAAGGGCATTCCCTTTTACATAAAGGTGCCTGTTTTAACCCAGACCACCAAGCGGCTGAAAGAAGAACTACTGGTAACGATAGACCTCTCGATCGTCGAGAAGTCTGTACCGATCGAGGCGCGCAGCTATCCAGTCGGCGGTCCTCTTCATTTGTGCGACGATCCAACTAAGAGACGTTTGGTCGATGCCTTGATGGCAAAGCTAGTTAAAGACGTGTCCGAGAATGGATCAAGCTTGGATAAAGCCGAGGGAAAAATACTGGCAGTACTGAAATTCCTGGAACAGATAAAGCCGGTCATGTGTGATAACCGGGTAGTAAGTAACAGTTGGGGTTTCAGCATGGTGGTTGGCCCGCAGCCTTACTACATTTCCGGAAAAATACCATTAATCGGGTCTGCCACTTCCAATTTTGAATTTTCTGGAGACGGCACGTTAACCAAGGCCGAGAGCACCGTGACAGACGACACGGTAAAGACCTTGCTCAGCCTCTTTCCCATAGCCGATAAACTAAAGAGCAGGTGGGGCATTTCTAGTGATGATTTGGATAAATCGACCGCTAAGGGAATTCCCCTCGATTCCGCGGCGCAAGCGCACTTGGAAACTACCGTCGCGAGTTCGAAAACGCTGTATACCCTCGCAAAAAGCAAAGTCATTACCGATCCCACTATTGCCAATGCTTATATGAAAGAAAAAGACCGCACGCCCTTGGATTTAGAAGATGGCATGAAGGGTTTAAAAGGCGTGCAACTCATATCTGAAGAGCAAATAAACTCGAAAGAGGGAAAGGGCGGAGAAGCACCCGACGCTGATGCTTATCACCTCGAGGGAACAATCACTCCCCCTGCCAAGCCAAATCCACCAAACCCTGCCAACGTCAATCCGAATCAAGTTCCGGCGAAGAAAGGAAAGTAGCCAGGACAATAGCGCAAGTGGGGGCCGACAGGGGCGGGAAACGAGGTCAGGCTGCGGTACGCACGGATTTCGTGGACATGCCATCGGAACTTTGGCAAGGCCGACCGGACCTTCCCCGAAACGTGGCCAGCACCCCGAGAGCGCCGAGGAAAGTGACCCTCTTGAAGAAGGACCTGAGCGTGTCACTGAGGGGCGCGACATTATACAAAAAGCCACGGCCTTCTTTGCCAAAGAGTGGAGTAGAGATTCGTGTTCATCGAAGAACATCGGCACCCTATTTTCCTCCCTTTCTTCTAGGTGACCCAAATGGAAAAGATAGAACTCACTGCATTTGAACTTGCGCAACGTTTCGTGGGTATGCAAGAAGTTAAAGGCCCGACCGCGAATCCTCAGGTACTGGCTATGTTACGGCTTGATCAAGATTGGCCAGACGACGACGAAGTTCCTTGGTGTTCAGCATTCATGAACTATATTACGTGGCTTGTGCGTTTGCCACGATCAAAGGACCTCCTTGCACGATCCTGGCTCAAGTTGGGACGGTCGATAAGCCTCGAGGAGGCGCAGGTTGGTTTCGACGTTGTAATTCTTAAGCGAGGAACTAAGAACCAGCCGGGCCCGGACGTGCTAAACGCTCCGGGTCATGTTGGTTTTTTTGCTGGTCTAGAAGGAACCTTCGTTCAGGTACTCGGGGGAAACCAAGACGACACTGTCAGCATCAGCCGCTATCCAACTAGCCGAGTCCTGGGGGTCAGGCGATTGCTCTAACGTCTAATAGTCACGACTTGATCTACCGTTGATCCGTTCTGGAAGTCAGGATGTTAGATCGCTTCAAGACGTTTATCTTCTGGCCGTAGATTTCCTTTGCGGCAAGCATAGTAGCCATCGGTGTTCTGCTGCAACACATACTGAACCAATTGGGAGGAAGCGCTCAGAACGTACCTGTTCGAGTCGCTCACCCAAGTACCCGAGACTACCGGTTTGAGGATCGATCAGGACTCTCAAAGACCGGGCGTGTCGACTTGGATGCTGCCGATGTACGGATGCGGACATCTCTCGCTTACGACGCGAATTCGAATATGTTGCGTCTAAGCTAGAGCACCGTATAGCAATACGAGCACCATCCATTCTTGATGGCCCCGTATGGTTTCGGGCACTGAACTGTTGCCAAGCTCCTTCATTTGGGTCGAATCGCCAATCGGAGGAGACCTTTCAATTAATCCCGCGGTTCCGTTCTTGTCTTCGAACGAGATAGGTGTGCGCTATTGCTCTTGGGTGCGAACCTCATAACTGACACCACCAAAGACCACTTTTTTACCTTTAACGAATTGATACTGCATGACGTCGATGCCAAAGATGCCCTTTGGAAAG
>JANNPR010001055.1:0-6545 GCA_031400345.1 Planctomycetota bacterium
CTTTGCCGGAACCCGTTTAACCGAAGAGTTCAATGAGACTGTGGCTGGTGCCATGGATGAATTCCGAAGCCTGGGATTGTTTGTTCGACCGCGAACAACGCTAACACCGGAGAGCCTTCGCACGTTAGTGCTGGTGCACAAAAACAAGCTTGCATCCGCGACGCCGGGAACAAGGGTCGAGTCCATAAAGCCCGTGTACGAATTGGTATTCATCAGGGCGAAAGTTGAAGCGAAAAGTTCGGATCGCATGACCCTACACTCGTTTGTTACATCGGATCAGCGCCGGACTTTGAATTATCTGCAACCATTGATCCAACCCTCTCGCCCCGACGAATGCAGTGTTCGAGGAACGATTTTTTTTACTGCTTATGATCGAGGTAACCTCTATCCCAAGGACAGTGCTACTCGGAAAATTGCCCTGCGACGAAAGTCGACATACACCTTGTCGGGACTGGACGAATACACACGGTCGCAAGGGCGATCTGGTGACGCCTTAGATAACTTGAGCGAAACCTTGGATGCAATTATCGAAGCTAAAATCCGCAACGCGCCTCAAGCTCCATTAAGCCGAAATTAAGCCTTAACGTCCTAATCACGTATGCAGTCTGGGTAATTGGATCGCCAGTCACTTTCTCTTCCAACGGATCGTCGTATAGGAATTGTGCCGGCAGGACGGGTTAGGCAACCCGTACCGATTGATGAACTTGGTACATACGAATTGGCGGTAACCGCTAGTCCTCTCCGAAATCTGTACCGTTTTTGGGGGTATTTAGCCCCCTTTCTTGCCAATTGTGTCAATTGTGCCGGAAACGCGGGTCGTATTCACGAATCCCGCAAGGATCATTCTGACGTTTTTTCGCGACGATAGGGATGTAATAGAACTGCCTAGTGTAGGGATAGCTCCTCGCAAAACGCTTGGACGAATAGCCCTGGTCGTGCGGAGTGACGCGATTATTTCTGTGAACTAATGCTTCTCGAGGTCCTGTACCATGAAATCCGCGGACACATCAATGCGCCTCTGTCTGATGGCCTGCCTGCTTGGGATTCTGCCATCCGGATGTATTACGAGTGCGCACAAGTACATTCCCGCGAGGCGAGTACCGCTAGAGCTACTGGCCGAGCCTAAGGGGGATCAAGTACCGATCAATCTTGCCGTGCTAGGGCAGCCCATTCCCCCGTCGCATATTATTGGTCCGAATGACATTTTGGGCGTGTATATCCAAGGTGTGTTACCGCCAAAATCTGACGATTCCCCGATTATTACCGTCCCGTATGGATTGGCTCGCGAATATTACCCGGCCAATGGAAACGTGAACTCGCCGGTTACTGGTCTGCCAATCGAGGTGCAATCCAACGGTGAGTTGCCGCTTCCGCTGATCGATCGGCTGGTCGTTTCTGGTTTAACAATCGAACAATCGGCCCAGCTAATTCGCAAGGAATACATATCGAAGGGAATTTTACAGGAAGGGCGTGACCGGATTTACATTGCTCTCGTGCGCCCCCGAGTAACTCGTGTACTTGTCATTCGCGAGGACGTCGCGACGGACATGCCCCAACAAATGCGTAAAGATTCAGTGGTGTTTACGCGCCGCGGACGCGCGGAAACAATCGATCTTCCCGCATTCGAAAATGATGTCCTACATGCACTCACCGCCACGGGAGGGCTACCTGGAATCGATGCTTACAATGACGTTTGGGTCCTGCGCGGATCCAATCCATATGCGACTGATGTACGAGTCGCCAAGTCGAAAATCGATGCAGGAGATGTGCCGACGAAGGTCTTGGAAGAACTCAAATCCGAAATGATGGCGCTTCACATACCACTCCGACTATGTGCGCATCAGCCACTTCCCTTCGCGCCAAACGACGTGATCCTTCGCGACGGCGACATCGTGTTTATCGCGCCTCGCGATAACGACTATTTCTACACCGGAGGTTTATTACCGGGTGGACAAGTTCCATTGCCCCGCGATCATGATGTCGATGTCGTCGAAGCCGTCGCGCTCGCGCAAGGTTCCATCGGGGGACCGGGAGGTGTGAGTGGGGTATCTGTATTCCGCACAGGTGCGGGTCCCGGTAACATTGTTCCGCCTACGCGAGTCCTGATCGTGCGGAAACTACCGCATGGTCAACAAATACCGATTCGGGTCGATTTGGCAAAGGCGATGCTCGATCCCAAGGAACGTATCCTGATCCAACCAGGCGATCTTGTGATGCTGCAATACAAACCATGGGAACTGACCGAAAACGTGGCTTTGAACTTCTTCAACTTTAGCATCACCGGCCTCTATACCTTCCAACAATAGACACCTCCGTGAGAAGCTGTGCGTGTTGAAGCCCGAAGTGTTCCATCTGGCAGCCGCCGAAATAAGCTTGGACGTGCAATAACGCTCATTTCGGCGGCAAGCCAGTGCAGAAGCCGGGTGGCGATTTTCGTTCAGGTAAGACCAAAGACGGTCGCTTAAACTTTTCCTCCTTGCGCCGAGCCCTATTGGATTTTCGCACTGGCTTGCCGCCGAATAACCTTAGCTGGCTATCGCAATCAACTCCGGCGGCCAGTGGCACACTCTGGCATTCGATATGCGCAACATCAAAACTTGCGCCTTAGGGATGATCGTGGTATTTCGCCGCCGCCATTCCTCTCCGCCGTGTTGACTAGGCGTCTACAGAGAATGCTCGGTTACGAGCCGTGCCATCCGCACAACCGCCCGGCGCCCATCAGCCGTCATCAACGACTAAGTGGCCACGGGCAGCGCTAACCGGCATTATGCACTTCGTCGGTTCAGAAGGAGCAGGTAGCCCGAGGCAATATCAGAGTGCTGGTTTAGCAGATAACCCAGTCATTCTGGTTTTGCGGTTTGTTCGATCTGTGTCATTCGCGTGCATTGTAGCAAATTTGCAATCACGAACTTCCAAAGATTCGTTGGACACGGCCGGCTTTGACGATTGTTCATGGTCAGCTCATACGGCTTTTGCAGGTTGTATGCAACGTGGCGATCGTATCCGCCACGACCATAATCATCATTCTGTCAGTAGTGAGCGACGATACGAACATTAGGACAAACAGCGTAGGAGCGTGTGCAACGCTCATACGTTTCGAAACGAACATACGATTGACTACGAATATTCCATCTCCGCTACGGGAAGACGTCATGCGTGTTAATCTGGTTATGATTCTGCTCGCGTGTTTGACGGTTGGTTGTGCTTCATTCGAAGACTACCACTATAACTGTGTTAAGAAAATCCACGCCAATCAAGCCTGGCGCACTTGTCAAACTAGGGCGGACAAGCAAGCAGTTTCGTCGGATTTTGCACAAGGGTGGAGGAACGGTTATTTTGAGGTGTCGGTCGGCGGCACGGGTGAACCACCCCCGGTACCACCGCAAAAATATTGGTCTCCCAAGTTCCAGAACCCAGCCGGACAACAAGCCATTAGCGATTGGTATGCTGGTTACCAAGATGGAGCCACCGCCGCTACACAAAACGGTGCCGAATACTGGAATCGGCTAACTACCGGCCCGGGAATCGCGGAGTCCTATGGATACGCTCCAGAGAGCTATTCTCAGGAATTAGGTCACCCGTACCTCCCCGGTGGGCCCTATCCCCCAGGCGGTTCCTACCCACCTGTCGGCCCCTACTACCCAGGCCCAGAATTACCCACTGGCCCCTATTCACCAAATGCTCCTTACCTTCCGGATGGATCCACTCCGCTTCCGGTTCCACGGCAAGCTCAACCGACGCTGCCAATGCCGATGTCGGCATCACCAGTAGAAACTCCCACGGAGCAGGCGTCGGCCCCGGTACATCCGCCAGAAGCACTTGCTACCGAACCCCAGTTGCCCACTGAAGAATCTCTGGTGCTTCAGACAGATCCACAGTTGTCCGTCGCAGAATCAAAACTTGCAGACAACGTTCTTCCAGAACGTTCCCCACCGAATTCTGGAAGCCCAATCATCTCGACGGAGGACCATTTCGTGTCAGAACCGACGCCTGAAACGACTGCCGCAATGCAGAACGACAATTCAGGTCTAGTAACCCCACAGGCTGAACCTTCCTACGTGTTAATTCCCGACAAGTCAATTTGGGAAATGGCTACACCTACGGAAGCGGCTCCTGCGCAAGGTAAATCCCATCCCGTCTCTTCAGTTGGAATTGCAGTAGAAATGACCGGGACTGACCTAGATCGAACTAATAAAAACGTCCCTGGGAGTTCACTGGCGTCGGAAATACCGGAAGCTCAAACGCGCACTCAAGAGCGGGCGCCTCTTGGAATCACCGAGACCGCCAAGGATGCCAGTAAACAACCGACCGTTGCCAAGAAAATGGCTCAAAACGAACGTTCCGTGAAAAGATACTCCTTGAAGGCCCCCGTGCTTGCGGTAGTCACGGGCCCAGTGGCACCGGTAGACCCAAACCACGATCCCAGCGCCGTTGTTCATCTGGCCGAGCCGTTCATGATCCGTGCAGCCGAACAAGCGTCTAAGACCACTCTGAAGTCCGGTTCCGGGGTTGTTCGGTAGACAAAGCGGATTTGGTATCCCAGCGCAAGGTCCTCTCGACGCGAGGAAGTATCACATGAATCTCATCACATCATCGATCCGAATTTCAAAATGGGCTGCCTTGCTGGTCGTCGTACAGACCGGCTGCATTACGTCCGCTCACAAGTACGTGCCGGCTAATCGAGTGCCGCGTGAACTGCTGGCGGCTTCGAAGAGCGAAAATGTACCCATCAACTTGGCATTGCTTGGGCAGCCTGTGCCACCGGCCTACATCGTTGGACCACATGATGTGCTCGGCGTCTATGTCCAAGGCATTCTGCCGGCCAAAGCCGATGAGTTGCCGATTGTAAATGCCGCAAGCAACATGACGGCTGAGTATTACCCGGCAAACGGGTTGATTAATTCGCCCATCGCAGGTGTTCCCATACAAGTTCAATCCAGTGGTGTGCTACCCTTGCCGTTAGTGAATGGTCTTACCGTGGACGGGCTGACCATCGAGCAGACGGGGGAAGCGATTCGCAAGGCGTATTTGGCAATGGGGATTTTGCAGGAAGGCCGCGACCGAATTTATGTGACGCTTGCCAGATCCCGAGTTACCCGAGTCCTGGTGATTCGTGAGGATGTGGCATCCGACATGCCTCAACAAATGCGTAAAGATTCCGTGGTGTACACACGTCGCGGACGCGCGGAGACACTTGACTTACCGGCGTTTGAAAATGATGTACTACACGCCTTAACGGCTACTGGGGGCTTGCCGGGAATTGACGCCTACAATGAAGTCTGGGTGCTTCGAGGTGCAGGCTATCATGCCCCAGGAGCACTTCACGCCAAGAACAAGATCGACGCCGGGGACACTCCGTCCAAGGTGCTCGAGGAACTCAAGTCGGAGATGTCGGCAACTCGCATACCATTGCGACTGTGCGCCAGCGAGTTGCTCCCATTTGGACCACAAGATGTAATTCTCCAAGACGGCGACATTGTTTTCGTTGCTCCTCGCGACAACGAATTCTTTTACACCGGGGGGTTACTACCAGGCGGCCAAGTTCCCTTGCCGCGTGACCATGATGTCGACATTATCGAAGCCATTACTTTGGCTCAAGGCTCTATTGGAGGGCCGGGTGGAGTAAGTGGGACGTCGGTCTTTCGCACGGGTGCGGGCCCAGGAAACATCGTCCCACCCACGCGGGCTTTGGTCGTCCGCAAGCTGCCTAACGGGCAACAGATCCCCATCCGCGCCGACCTTGCCAGAGCCATGACTGACCCGAAGGAACGGTTCCTTATCCAGCCCGGCGATCTAGTCATGCTACAGTATAAACCACACGAGTTGGCAGAGAACGTATTGCTGAACTTCTTTAACTTCAGCGTCACGGGTCTTTACGCCTTCCAGCAATAATCACTGCCAATGGCATAACGATTCAACAAAGTCTGCTGAACCGTCTCGTAGCCAACCGTCCAGCTGTGCCTGTTCCTTGAGTTGCTGGCCGCGGTGCAAAGGAACGACAAAGTAACCAGATTGAATTTCTGGAAGTGCCGTCACGTCGCCCCAAAGTTTTTCAAACTGAGCCACTGGAAACGTGTCCTCCTGTCCGTGTCCCCAGCGTTTCTTGACGTCCTTAAGAGTACTGTACGTTGGAATGCGTCTGCTCAACTTGCGAACTGCCATGTCAACCAACAGTTGATCGTTAAGATCTAGCCGAGACAAATTAAAGGCTGACAGCAGACGATCAATATCAATCCAGGTTGTCATCGAGTTGTAATACGACAAGGCAAACTCGTCTTCTTCGCGCGGCATCGCTAAACCTTCCACCAGGCGTAACTGCCCATCGACTCTGGCGAGCCCCCCGCCACGATCGTCCAGCCGGCGATTGATCACCTCGAAACTAAGGCCATTGCCACGATGGATGTGTAGTCCTAATAAACCAGGGTCGACGTCCGCACCCAGGGTATCGATGTTATGCAGCATGAAATACCTCAACTGTGGGTGCCGCTGCAATAACCCGGCCAGAACACCATTACGCATCATGTTGGGAAGTTCATACCAATGAC
>JANNPR010001058.1:0-2219 GCA_031400345.1 Planctomycetota bacterium
CCGCGCACAAACCCGACACACTGTGGGATCGTCTCGATCGGCAGTGCGGGCAGAACTTCTTCGACGGCATCAATCGGAATCGCGTGAAGATCCGATCCCAAGCGAACCGCCAGTACGGTGACTCGAGTGTGGCGCAATTCCAAGGCCGATTTTGTCATGTCTGCCACCCGCTGTTCCCGACGCCTTTAGAAAGATCTTAAGTCCGACACCGGTTCGCCACAAGGACGCGTCAATGATTATCCCGACTCCCGAGTTTGATCCCCTGTTCGCCACCGACGGCGTCCCCTTTCGTACTAAGATGATCGACTACATCCGGCGCGAGTTCGCCGACCTGATGGAGTCTCGGGCTGTGGTTCTGGAGTCCGCGGACGAACTTCATTCGCGGAGCGGCCACAATCCGAGGTGCCCGGCGACTCGGCGCGGTCCTTCGCAGCCTGCCCAAAAAGACGCGGCCTGATCGCGACCCGGCTTATTTGTTTCCGCGAGCTTCGACGAGCACATCCTGAAGTTTTTCCAGCGCATCCCAGGCTGCGGCAAATCCAGCATAGACGGCAACTTGAAAAATGGCTTCGCATATCTCTTCCACTGCGGCGCCGTTACGCAATGCCATCTGTAGATTCAATTTCAGAGCGTTGTTTCGCCCTTGGGCAGCTAATACACAGATGCTGCAAAGGGACCGCGTTTTGAGGTCGATTCCCCCGCGAGTCCAGACTCGACCGCCGACAACGGAAATTACCTCTTTCTCGAAGTCAGGACAAACTTCCTTAAATCGAGCCGTTAATTGCTCGATATTTTCCTCACCCACCATGCGCGAGAATTGGTTGTAACCTTTTTCATAATCGCTGCTCACTTGCTGTTACTCCGATCCAAGTCTGAGGGGACATACTGAAGGGACCTCTCTGCATCAACCTCTGTACTACTAATTCGGCAACGGATGTTATTTTGCGCGGATTTTCGGAGCGGCGATCGCGGGAAGAAATTGCCGTGCGAATCGCGGTAGTCTCTGTGTCACTAGCGGTCAGCCTCTGCGCAGGCTGCGCGGATTCTATCAGGATTCCCTCACACTGGCGTAAGCTCTCAGTGCTACAACGGTAAGATCCAATGCGAATCACGAAAACACGAAAGACGAAATCGCCGCATGTAGGACAGATCGACTTGGTCATCATGATTGGGGCACTGTCGTTGAGGAGCAGTTATTTCGACAAACGCTCTCCGAGAATCCAGATCCCAGAGGTACTTGAATCGCCACAAATGCTTCGAGAATCGCTCCCAACAATCGCGTCGAATTCGCGTCCCTGCCAACCTTCTTTATTAATTCGCGTTTTCGTCCTTCGTGTTTTCGTGATTCGCATTTCCGATTGTTGTACACAACCTAGACGAAATTCTATTGAACACATTTTGGTTGCGGCCACAGGCCGCGCTGTGCCCTCTTTGCCCTCTGTGGTTCCAGCTTCTTTCGTCGAACGTCAGCGATCACGGGGCGGCGACGCCTATTTGGGCCTGTTTCAACTGCAAGTGTTGCCAATGTTCTCCGCCGCCAGGAAAAAAGAGAGAGTCGAGAGGAGATAGAGTCACCGTTTGGCCTGTCGATCAAACACGTAACGCTTCCAAGCGCTCCCGGTCGAGTTGCACGCCCAAGCCCGGTCCGTCGGGCACAGTCAAAGTCCCGCCTTCCACAGTGCAGCCTGCTACTATGGCATGTTCAATGTGAAAGACGGGACCAATAATGTCTGTCGCGTAGCGTTCGACTGTGATGTTCGGCAGAGCGGCCGCCAGGTGAGCCATCGCGCTGGACGCGATATCCCACTCGAGGTTGCTACCGATCGCACAGTGCACGCCGGCAGCTTCGGCCATGGCCACGATGGCCATCGTGTTCAAGATGCCGCCATTTTTGCCGGGATAGACGCTGACGATGTCGGCAGCCCCCTTCTGTATACAGGCCAGTGCGTCCTGCATCGTGAACACAGACTCATCCGCCATGATCGGCAATCGCGTCTGACTGCGAACTCGAGCTAGACCGTCGAGGTCCAGCCGATGCACCGGTTGTTCGACGAATGCGACGTCGTACTGCTCCAATTGCAGCGACGCCCGAATGGCTTCGTTCACCGACCAGCCTCCATTGGCGTCGACCGTCAGTCGCACATGCGGCCCGATGACCTCACGCACGCGCCGCACGCGCTCCAGGTCATAGTCCAGTGGATCATGGCCGACTTTAAGCT
>JANNPR010001091.1:0-7095 GCA_031400345.1 Planctomycetota bacterium
GTACGATAATGCCTCCGATCGTTTTCGTGTTAATCGGTTTCTCTGTCGTCTCTGCGATCGTGGCGATTTTCATGCCGATGGTTGGTCTGATTACTGGATTGAGTTGGTAATAGCGTCATGTTTATCAAAGGTCTCGTGCCGTTATCATTGAGTTTGATTTGTTTTGGCGTTGCGCTGTCGTGGGTTTTGCGAGTCGTCTACAGTAGTCGGCGTCCGGCATCGGACGATTCGATGCGCCTGTCCCTCCACTTGGGCGCTACCATCCTGTCACTGACGGGATTAATTGCCTTCACCGTCTCCGCGACGCACGTATTGGCCTTCATCGGCGTGCCGATGGTCCTGTTGATCGTTATCAGTTGTGTTTTGCAAATGCGACGCCACGAAAATCAGGCGCTTCTTTGGGCTGTGGGTGCCGGTGCAAATTACGGAATCCCAATACCGGCGATCGCTCGCGCCTTGGCAACAGAACAGAGTACCGAAATCTCGCATCGGGCCATGCGATTAGCGGAACTTGTTGAACGAGGCGTGCCGCTGGCCGAGTCTTTCCGCCAGTCTGGCCTATCCTTGCCGACCGAAGCTCTGCTGGCGGTTCGAATGTCTAGCGAGACAGGCTGTCTAAAACAGAATTTCGGTGTTCGTCAGTCGCGTCAACGGCCCGCACCCGAACTAGCCTCGTACCATTATGAAAAGTTATCCTGCTTGTTGGTTGCGCTTTGTGTAATCGTCGTTGTGCAGGCATTTCTCTGGATTAAGATCGCGCCCGTATATGGCCAAACGCTCAGAGAATTCGAGATAGAAGCACCGGCCATCACTCAGGCGTACGTAGATATTGGTTCTTTTTTCGAGGATCCTGCTGTGATCCTCGCCGCAGCAATTCTCATCTTGGGAGGAGTGGGAGTTGGCGCATGGATAAATTTCCGGCTCACAGGCGTTTTAATACCGCGGTTCTGGTTAATTGGTGACGACGTCAGTCAGTCCGACGAGGTAATCATGCTTAATGCGTTAGCCAGCTTGACGCGTCAGAATATCGCGATCGCTTCCGCCCTGGATCTGCTGTCTCGAACATTTCCCGGAAATCTGGTTCGTTCCAGAATCGCGTCGGTTGTTCGCAAAGTCGAAATGGGCACCAGCTGGTGCGAATCCCTGGTAAACGCGAAGCTGCTCTCGCGGACGGAAGCAGCGGTCATCAAGTCTGCGGAACGAGTCGGCAACTTGCCGTGGGCCCTGGAGGAAATGGCAGACAGACGATCGCGTCGCTGCGCTTATCGTGTGAAGATCATAAGTGGCGTTTTGTTTCCATGCGGCCTTTTCGCGGTTGGTGTTATGGTTCTATTTACGGCCCTCGCGTTGCTATTGCCCCTGTTTAAAATGATTGAGTTCTTAGCGTGACACGACAATGGTTCAATCCATTAAACGGTAATCGAACCCGTCGCGGCGGGATGCTTCTGGAAGCGTGCGTCGCGGTCGGTCTGCTGGCCTTCACCGTCGCGATGTTGGCAGAACTTTCGATTGTTGCTTCTCGGCAAAAACAGGCTGTCGATCGCCGGCAAACTGCGCTGCAGGAACTTTCCAACGCGATGGAGCGCGCGCTTAGTCGATCTTGGGAAGACACCGTCACCGATAAAATGGTATCTCTAGAATTAACCGAGATTGGCCGGTCGCAATTGCCGGAAGCACAACTGTCGGTGACAGTAGATGAGATGAGCGAACCCATACCTGCCAAGCGAATCCACCTACGACTACGCTGGATCGATAGCTCCGGACAGCTCCTGAAGCCGGTGTCTTTGTCATTTTGGAAGTACCGCGACATGGAGCAAGAGCAATGACGTTCGCGCATTGGCCAGCACGACCGTGTTGCACCACTGTTATTAACATGCAAGCCGCAGCGCGACGTCGACGCTCTGGTTGGTCGCTATTGGAATTAATGGTGATGATTGCGGTGACTGGGATAGTAATGAGCACAATTGCCATAACCATGGGGCTGGCATTTAAGAACGATCAGAACAGCCGCGAGTCCATGAGATTGTCAGGAATCCATTTTCAATTGGGCCAGCGGTTTCGCCGGGACGTTCATCGCGCCCTCTCGGCTGAAGCAATCAACTCGTCTGCCGATGGCAAGACCGAGGGGATGACGTTGTTACTTCACGGCGCGACGCGGGTAGAGTATCGCCATGAACTGGATCGCGTTGTTTGTTTGAGGCAAAGGGACGGCAAGACGATTCAATACGATACTTATGCGATTGCGTCCGGCAGTTCTGTGCAATGGAGTATCACTCAGGACGCTGTCAACACGCTGGCAACGGTGACGATTAAACCACCGGTCGCGGCAAATGCCAGGAGACTGGTCGTTCCGGCGGTTTGTATCCAAGCGACGATAGGGCTGGTCCGCGTGCCGCAAATAGGAGATCTCAAATGAGATCGCAAAAACGTGGCGCCGTCCTGGTCGCCGTTTTGGTGTGCTTGCTCGTTGTGACTTTAATTGGAGTTGGTTTGGTACGTTTGGCAATCGTGCGGTTTCGGCATACTCGGATCCAGCAATATCAGGTTCAGGCACAGTGGTTGGCAGAGTCTGCTCTTCAGCGCGCGTTAGCACGGATGCGAGAGTCGCCAGACTATTCGGGTGAAATATGGTCGATCGCAGCGGCCGAACTAGACGGTCTTCATCCGGCGGAGGTTAGAATCCGAGTGGAAAAAGTCGACAACCTCGGCAACGTGCGGGAGAACGCCAATCACCAACGAATCGCGGTGGAAGCTAGGTTTCCGGCGGGTTCGCCCGAGTATCCTCGAGCTTTTGAGGAGATCATTCTGGCGATGCCCGATGCTGGAAACGTGCCTTGAAATCGACGCTCATGACGAACCCCCAGACTAAGGGTAGCTGGGTTAAAACAATCAGAGGTAATTAAGACTAAGATAGGCCGTCCGAATCATGCCAACTCCATCACCTGAAATTATCAACGGTCCCATAAGTACAGGAGAACTTCTGTGCAACGGAATAGGTTAGGCGGTTTCACGCTCGTTGAACTCCTTGTTGTGATCGCCATCATCGGCATCTTGGTCGCATTGCTGTTGCCAGCAGTGCAAGCGGCACGTGAAGCGGCGCGTCGGATGCAGTGTGCCAACAATTTGGTGCAATTGATTTTAGCTGTGCACAACTATGAAATGGCACATGGGGTCTTACCGCCCGGAACCGTTGAAGCCGGTGGTCCGATCCTCAGCCAACCAAAAGGCTATCACCATAGTTGGATCAGCCAGATTCTGCCCTATTTTGAGGAGCGCAATGCATACAACGCCATAGACCGCAAAGTAAGCGTTTACGACAAAGCCAACTCCAACGTCCGACAACTCGATCTTCCAACACTCGGGTGCCCATCGGAGCCAAGCACAATCAGCGGTGCAGCATCCAACTACGCAGGTGTTCATCATGATGTCGAAGCGCCGATCGATACGACCAATCGTGGCGTGTTTTTTTTGAATAGTCACGTGAGCTACGAAGACATTTCCGACGGTGCATCGCAAACAATATTTATCGGTGAACGGCTAGGTGAGTCGCGTGATCTAGGGTGGCTTTCGGGCACGCGAGCAACGCTGCGCAATATGGGAATGCCGATCAACGCACTGCTCGGCCCACTGCGGCGAAGTACGCGAGGAGAATTGATTGGACTCGTGGACGATAAAGGCAAACCTACTGACACGACCGAACAACCCGTGGAGGAAGACCCGATTTGGGAATTGATCGAATTACAGTTGCCAGCTGCGGAAACCTCGTCCGTCGACGGAGCAGGCGGTTCACCAGCAGCGTCTCCCGGAACTTCACCCGTACCGAAAAGAACGGTTTCCTTGACTTCGGTTGGCGGTTTCGGGAGTCACCACCCTGGCGGTGCTCAATTTGCCTTAGGAGACGGTTCCGTGCGGTACTACTCCGAGACCGCCCCGCTCGGTGTATTACAACAGTTAGCCGATCGAGCAGATGGAAAACTGCTCCCCGGGACGTTTCGATGAGCGGTCTGTACAGTTATTTTTCTCCCCTTCCAATGTTCGTCGTGAACCTCTCCCGATTTCTAATTAGCCGTTGTGACCGGAGCAATCGTTAAATGCGTTAACCGTTTTTGCAGCGGCGAGAAAATTTAGCCAATAAAACGGGGTGTGCTCCGCTTCGCTGATGGTTCACAAATTATTGTGATCTCACAGCGTTCCATAGGCCAATAAAGTATGACCACAAAGTTACATTTCGAAGACTTCAACATCGGCGACAGTTGGCGCAGCCAAGGTCGTACGATTACGGAAACCGATATTGTGAATTTTGCCGGGATGACCGGTGATTTCGATCCGTTACACGTGGACCACGAGCACGCTCGACGCTCGCCATTCGGTAAACCGATCGCGCACGGCTTGCTGGGTCTCGCCTACCTTGCTGGATTAGGAACACATGCTCCACGGGTATCCACGGTCGCTTTCATGGGAATCCGGAACTGGGAGTTCTTAAAACCGTTATGCACGGGTGACACCATATATTCGGAAGCTGAGATTTTGGATCTCCAACCGAAAGGACGTCGACGGGGACAAGTTACCTGGAAACGGCAGCTAATCAATCAAAAGGGTGAAGTGGTCCAAACCGGCATTTTCGAGACTCTTGTCGAAATCTCAGAGACTCAAATCAAGAAAGCTCGCTCGCCCGCGAGAAAGAAAAAGCGTAAACATTCTTAAATAAGGAACTTACGCACGTAGGATGGGCACTCTTGCCCGTCCAATCTCCAAGAAAAAACGAGCGAGCGGGTTGTAAGTTGGGACAAGCAGAGCGCCGGCCCACAGGGTAAGGATGGGCATTCTTAGCTGGTAATGGACGGGCAAGAGTGCCCATCCTACAGGAAGATGGATGAGCAGGAGTGCCCTTCCTACAGTCATAATCCTGCCGTTCGACTTGTTGCACTTACCTGGCCTCGCTAAAGTTCCGCCCCAGTATGCGAAATGACCGTCGGCCCAGTTGTCCATAGCAGGACAGACCATCTAGTGCAGGCGTAATTCACCAACTTCTCACCCCGGACAAACTTGCAACTCGAAGTCGGCCTTTTAGAATAGGTGCTACGGGCCGAGCGTCGACGCGCAAGCAGGAGACTGATCATGCGTAACGCGATCGTTGGGTTCGTAGCTTCGTTCTTGCTACTGTTCACTGCAGCGAATATGGTAATGCGGACCGAGGCATTCGGTCAGCGACCGGAAGTGGATTTGCCGCCTAGTTTAACGTCAGCGGAAGTGATTGCACTTTCCTCCGATGTGGATGCGGCGAATCAACAGGTGGTGGTAATTGATGGTAAGGCGCGAGTGCTGAGCGTCTACCATATCAATCGCACGACGGGCGAAGTCGCGCTAAAGAGCGTTCGCAATTTTCGCTGGGACATGCAGTTGGACGAGTTTAACGGAACTAGCCCCTTGCCGCGCGAGATCCGAGCTATGTTGGAACCTCGGAATCGCTAGGCGGCGCTGCTCTTAGAAGCAGCGTACGAGTTCGGATCCGACCGACCTAATGGTCTAAGGAATGTTTGCACTATGGCCAAGTTAATTGAGATGAAGGAAGCGGCGGCCCAACTTGGTGTCACGCCCGACGAACTTAACGAGATGCGCGAGCGCGGCGAAGCCCACGGTTACCGTGACGGCACCAGCTGGAAGTTCAAAGAAGATGAAATCCGCCGAATCGCAGATGAGATCAAATCCGGCGGTCGGCGAGAAGACGATATGGGGCCTCTGTCCTTAGGCGATGATCATGACTTGGCTGACGAAGATGCGAACGAAGCGTCGGATGAGTCCATCTTGGTAAGTGAAGAGGAACTGGGTCACTCCGGCGAGTCGACCTCGAGCACCATTATCGGCAAGATGGGGGATAAGGCGAAACAAAACGATAGCGATCTAAAACTGGACAGCACGGGAAGTTCGATGGCCTTGTTCTCGGATGCGGGTAAGGGCACGGACATGAAGCTGGTAGATGGTGTCGATAGCGATCTTACGATTGCCTCGGACATCGATCTCGATAGCGACGTCACTCTTGTTCCAGGTGGCAGTGCCGACAGTGACGTTTCGCTAATACCTACGGGCAAAACAGACTTGGAGTTACCTGCGCCAGGCAAGTCCGATGTTTTGACAGGTACGGACATGAAATTGAAGTCGGGTTCGAGCGGTGGCACAGGGGTCCTCGGGCAACGAACCAGCGATATTACGATCGGCTCCAGCGATTTGGATATGCACGTGGATAGTGGTCTGGCATTAGCCGATGACGATGACTTGGTTCTAGGTGGGAGCGGTATCGGTAGCGATGTCACCATGGGTGGCAGCGACAGTGGTATCAATCTGGCTAGTCCCACAGACAGCGGATTGTCGCTCGAAGAGGAGCCGGTGGATTTGGCTGGTTCGTCTGCTGTGTCTTCATTGGAATTGCCCGAAGATGAAGATGCGTTGTCGCTGGACGACAATCTAGCCGACGTGGACCAAGGGGCGGTCTTGAAACAAGACGAAGAGTTCTTACTGTCACCATCCGGCGACATGCTGTCTGATGAAGCGGATAGCGGTTCCCAAGTCATCGCCCTGGAAGAGTCGTCCAGTGCATTCGATTTGGGAGACGCAGCTTTGGCGGGTTCTGGCCCAGGACTCCTGGCAGACGGATCTCCGATGGATGCTGGGTTCGGCGGCATCGCGCCCATGACTGGACCCGTCGGTGTCCCCATGTCCTACGAGGCCCCGGAGGCGCCCTATACGATTTTGCAGGTCATCGCTCTGGGAACCATTTTCATGACTTTGTGCCTAGGTGGTATGCTTATGACCGATGTGGTTCGCAATATGTGGAGTTGGGACAGAGCGAGCCCGGCGGTGACTCCTATCGCCGACGGAATCGCTGGCTTCTTCTTGGGCGGCAGCTAGTGAGCGCTGTCGGCCGCGTAATCTCCGTTGAATGCTCGCGAGATCCCAAGTGTGAGTCCCCCAGTCGACCTTCTCCGAATTATTTATCGTCTCATGGAAGCTTAAAGCGTAACCGAAGGAACATCACCCAAATTCTTTGCTTGCGCTTCAGGCTTCAATGGATCGCCTGCGCAGAGGCCCTTCTTGCCG
>JANNPR010001114.1:0-5041 GCA_031400345.1 Planctomycetota bacterium
GCTGAGAATGGCAACGTGCCGCACATGAGGTTCGTCGATATCGAATTTGTTACAGAGATCGGACGCGGATCGCAGGATCTGATTGCTTAGTTCGTCTGTCCATTCGCGAACGGCCATATCGCGGAGCAAGCCATCGCGCAAGTTGGTGTTGGCCGCTAGTACGTGAGTCTTGCCGAACGCTCGGGCGACCCTAGTATAAGTCAGCAACGCCGGTCCGACCGTTTCCGCATCTGGAAAGCTGATGTGGTGTTTCCGAACGGTTTGATCCACGCTAATGTTCAGCATCTTGTTGGTAAATTGCTCGAGTGCGCCTAATGGAATTCGCCCCAACGACTGAGGATTCCAATCCGGTAGTAATTGCGCCGCTGCAAAACGAACGTCACCGCCGAGAGCAATCAATTGTAGATCGTCCTCGTTCAGCACATGCTCACGGATTTCATCGATCGTTTTATCGATCTGTCTTTCCATGATGTTGCGTTCTTTGACGGCTGGGGCATTGTATGTCTCCAGCGTTTGTCGAATGCGCAAAGAACCGATGCGGTAGGTATGCGAGAACACAACGTCCCCACCTTTGACGAGGAGCACCTCGGTGCTGCCGCCACCCATTTCCATTACGAGCGCAGTACTGGTGGCTAATGAGGGTTCGGATTTCAGAAACTGTTGGATGCCGAGGTAGGTTATTCGAGTAACTTCGGCTTCTTCTAAGGGCTCAACCTGCATACCTGTAGCGATATAAATTCGGTCCAGGAAAGCCAGTTTATTCGAAGCCTCTCGAACTGCGCTGGTGGCCACCACCCGAATCTGATCGGGTCGCTCGATCTGGTACTGGCGGAGCACATTTCGGTAGCTCTTCAAGACCCGTACACAATCTTCGATCGTGGCGCGATTGATTGACCCTTTCGTAAACGTATCTTTGCCGAGGTTAGCGGATTGGGTCAGCGTCTCGAGAATTCGCACATTTCCGATATCATTAATTTCGGCGATTGCCATCCTTATCGATGTGGTGCCGATATCAACAACTGCGACAGGGCGAGGCAATCGAGCCGGTTCAAGTTTTGCAGATTCGGATATAAGGGCCGTCATAACCGCTCGGTTAAAGTGCTTTTTTGACTGCGCGAAACGTCTTTTCCGCCCAGGCGGCAGATCCCATGACCGCGGCATCATCTCCCAGCATCGCTGTGATGACCCGGAAAGAGGATGTATAGGTGGTCATTACATGAGTGGCTGCCGATTCCGCGACCGCTTCTTGAAACAACGTGGGCATCGCGGCAATCATCCCGCCGCCCAGGATCACCAAGTCGGGGGCCACTAAATGGACAACCGTGGCAACCCCGACTCCAAGATAGCGAGCGGCACGCCGAATGATTGCCTCCACGGCTTTATCCCCTGCAGCGACCGACTTGGCCAAGATGCCACTGCGAATCTTAGCCAGATCCGTTCCGGCATTTTTCAGGAGGAAGGGTGCTTCACCCCGAAAAGCGGCTTTCGCAGCCTCCGCTGAAATCGCTAAACGGCTGGCGACTGTCTCCAAACAGCCGCGCAGACCACAGCCACACGGGTCACCATCCGGCACGACACGAATGTGGCCGATTTCCATGCACGAAATATTTCGTCCGCAAACGATTTCGCCATCGTAGACGCATCCCGCGCCGATTCCGGTGCCAGGAAAAATCCCGACAACGCAACGCGCCGTCTTGGCGGCCCCAAATCGATATTCGCCATATACACCGGCATCGACATCGTTTACTACGACGACGGGTCTACGAAACTCTTTCTCAAGTATCTCCTTAAGTCGCACTTTGCGCCAACCCAAGTTTACTGCCTCGACAATTACGCCCCGCTCTGAGTCCACTGGGCCTGGACATCCCACTCCGATTCCGCCAACGTCATCCATGCTTACTGCGGCCGCCTCGATCGCTTCCTTGATCAGTTCGGCGATCCGAGCCACCCCGACCTTTTCCCCGTCGTGTCCTTTTGTTTTCCTTCGAATTCGTGCCAACTGACCGAAGGACGAATCATAAACGGCGGCCATCATCTTGGTCCCGCCTAAATCAAAACCAACCCAGCTGTTTGTTCGTTTGGCCGTGGCCATCGCAGACCCTATTTACCTAGCCGACAGTGAAGTTTTCCTCAAAATACACTCTAATGGGTTTTCCCGTTGAACCGAAACCCGTCAACCGTTACCCTCAGTCCGTAGACTAGTCGGTTGTCAGCAGCCATGCCAGAAGCCCACCCACCCTCCGATGTCCTCTCGCCACCTTCATTTTGCCGTAAATGTGGTGCGATTCCGTTTACGTGTCGTCGGCAAATTGTCTGCGGAGAGGAATAGTGCAAGCCGGAAAATCCAGCCAAATCCCTAGTTGGGACGGATGAAATCCCTATGAGCAATCTCGAGCCTCAGGCGCGCCAACACGCATTTGCCAGCTTTCACGGAAGAACGCACGAAGGCGTGACGCTGGCGAGCCGCCGTGGAATGCTAAAAGCTGGAATTGCCGGGATCGCGGGACTTAGTGTGCCAAACTTGATTCGGCAACAAGTGCAAGCGGCGAAGTCCGGCTCAGGTTCCAAGACCGGCAAGAGTGTCATTCTTTTGTGGATGGCGGGGGGTCCCAGTCACATTGATACTTGGGATCCTAAACCAGATCGTCCCTATGAGAATCGTGGGCCGTTCGACGTTATTAGCACGCGACTTCCCGGCATACAGATCTGCGAGCATCTTCCGAAACAGGCGGCGATGCTGGATAAGTTCACCATTATCCGGTCTGTCGATTCGCGTTTTAGTAACCACGAGCCAAACAAAGTTTTACAAACAGCCAATCTGGAAGCGGAACCACGCTTGAATCCCAAAGCGGAAATGTACCCCGCCATCGGTTCTGTCGTGGCCAAGTTTCACGGAGCGAACCGCCCCGGCATTCCGCCTTACGTGGCCTGCATGAAATCGCGGTCGCATGTTGCTTTCGCGGGTTATCTGGGCAAGGAGTACGACCCGTTCATCGCGCAAAGTGCGACCAAGCTACCTGTCTATACGAACGTGGGCGTGGACACGGGCACGGTCGCGGGCGGCGAGATGTTCCACATGCCGATTGGATTGGACCGAGAGCGCCTGGGAGAACGAAAACACCTGCTGTCGGCATTGGATCGGATGCGAAGCCACGTCGATTCGCACGGATCGATGCAGGCGATGGATGTGTACTCGCAAATGGCGGTGGAAATGGTCACTGGCCGACGCGCCCAGGAGGCATTTGATCTGTCCCGCGAGCCACAAGCGGTTCGCGATCGCTACGGAAAGCACCTTTGGCATCAGCAGGCCCTGTTGGCTCGCCGTTTAGTCGAATCGGGCGTGGCATTCGTCACGCTTGACCTTAGTCACCATTCGGCATCAGGTACTTGGGACACGCACGGCGATAATATTCCGCCATACGGCGGAATTTCGAAAGGGCTGGGACCACTGTTACCCATATTTGACCATTTGATTTCCACATTGGTGGCAGACCTTGAGGAACGCGGCCTCTTAGAGAATGTATTGGTGATTGCGATGGGCGAATTCGGCCGAACACCGCAGATGGGTACTCAAGGAAGTACGGACGGCCGCAACCACTGGCCGGAAGTGATGTCGATGACGATGGCCGGTGGAGGTTTTCGACATGGTCAAATAATCGGTGCGACCGAAAGCGACGGAGGTCATATTCGGCACCGTCCCATTTCGCCAGCAGATATTGCGGCGACGATTTATCATCACATGGGTGTGCCATTAACCGTCTCGTATGAAGACGATAAAGGTCGCCCTCATCCGCTGGTGGACGGCGGTCGTCCCATAACCGAACTGATTTGATCCTAATATGAAAAAAGACTTTCGAAGGCCAGCTTCGAAAGTCTTAATTGTAGCCGTCTGGATGAAATCTTTGTTACTTCTTGGCTAATTCGGTTTCGATGGCCTTCACAACTTCGGGAGCGTCGGGAGCAGTCTTCGGTTCGAACCGGGCTACTACTTCGCCATCGCGTCCGATCAGAAACTTTTCAAAGTTCCAGGACACCTTACCGGCGCCCTTTGGCTTTGTCGGCAAGGACGTAAGATGCTTGTACAGATCTGAAGCGCTCTCGCCGTTCACGTCGACCTTCGAGAACAAATCAAACTCAACGCCATAGTTCTTTTTGCAGAACTGGCTTATCTCCGTTTCGGAACCTGGCTCTTGCGTGCCGAACTGATTGCAAGGGAAACCAAGTACCGCCAGTCCCTTAGACGCGTATTTCTTATGCAGGTCTTGTAACTTTTCATATTGAGGTGTCAAACCACACTCGCTGGCAACATTGACAACGAGCATGACCTTGCCTTTGTATTTGCTCAGGTCGACCTCTTTGCCATCGATTGATTTAACTTTGAAGTCGAGAGCGGCTGGCGCGGCTGCGGAGGCGGATCCTACTCCGAACGCGGAAACAGTAGCTCCCATAACCAACGCTCCCCATACGATGCTGAACTTTTTCATAGATTTTGCTCCGGCGAATTTGATATCCAGTAAGAACTGTTGACGGTGCCAATGGTAAACTCACTGGGTATTGTTGGCGAAATCGAGCCGCGCAGCAAGTTATGCCAAGGGGCCAATCGGAAAAAAACATCTTGCTTATTCGTTGACATAGGTCTCCAGGAATCGCGCCAAGCGATGGAAATCGCTTTCGGGATCAATGTATCGGACCACGGTCACTAGTGATTCCGGGTCAACTAACTTATCGAAGGGCACGTAATGCAATTCCAATTGGCCGGAAACCGATACCATAACGCCATCGAGTCTCTGTTCCACGATCGCTCGATAGGCTCCCACACCCAATTGGCTACCGAGCATAACATCGAATGCATGAGGTTTGGCGCAGCGCGATTCGTAACCCAGCTGTAGCCCAGTTACCTTGCGCTTTCGCCCGGTCGTTTTGAAATAGGCGTCGGTAACTAATTTGGCGAACATACGTCCGAGATTGACGTGTGCGATCGAAATATGGTCATGCTCGTCTCGAGGGACCCCTTCTAGATATCGCATAGGTAACAATTCTG
>JANNPR010001118.1:0-16703 GCA_031400345.1 Planctomycetota bacterium
GCAAAGATTATTTCGGTGGCAAGCCAGTGCTGAACAACGTAGGACTAAATCATTCGAACTTATTTTCCGACAACTGCTAACCTCCGCAGAGCAGCTATATTGTTCGACCCGTTCCAGCACAGGCTTGCCGCCGAATTAGCCATCATGTGGAATTCAAGTCAACTCCGGCGGCGGCCAGTGGCACACTGTCATCTATCCACCATTTTGCAATGGACTGACCAATAGAACACCTACCGACCTTGACCCGTTTGGTTGCGGATGGAAGAATCACAGCAATTCCTTGTTAGGACCACCATGCGCCCCCACATTTCCCTCATCACGACCGCGGCTTTTTTGCTGCACTTTGGATTAGGTTGCTGTGCCCACCACGCACACAGCGCCACGGACGCTGGTTGCGCTGGCCAGGTTTCCTCGGTCTCACACAGTTCTCATCACGATTGCGAATCGGCGGACACTCCTTCTCCTTGCCATTCGGACGCGCCGAGGGATGACTGCGAAGAAGGGCAGTGCGTGTTCCTAGCGGGCGTTAAGACCAGTCCGGTAAAGGAAGTCTCGTTCACTTGGATACCTGCGGCCATCCTCGACTTATCGCACACGGATTTTGCCGCAGCGCGCGCTTACTCGCCGCATCAGCCAGGTGAGTCGCCTCCGCTTCACGTGCGACTGCATCTTTTCCATCAGATTTTCTTGATCTGATCCCACTCGCGCACAGCGCACCATTGTGTCGCTGACCAACCACATTTGCTGCGCTCATACTGCGCGCTGCAATTTGATTTTAATCACCTGCATTCGTGTCGACGTCGGCTAGCGAACCGGAGTTATCGGATAATGGCACAGGCATCATCAAAACCTCGATTTCCCGTGCGGAGTTTCCCTTTCTGGCTGGGTGGGCTGGCGGTTGCCGTGATTGTGCTGACAGCCGCTGTTTTTCAAAGTCGCTGGTTGCCACAGCTCCGCACCTGGATTGGTCTCGGCGCTTTACCTAGTACTACGTCTAACGGAACACCCACCGATTCTGAAACGGTCGATGGCCAAGATAAAGGGGGACACGATGACGCACACGCCGGCCATAACGAGAGTGACTCTATTGAGTTAAGTGAGCAAGCACGAAAAAACATCGGCCTCGTGGTTGCCAAGATCGAACTCAAGTCTTTCACGCGCTCCATTTCGATTCCCGGAATAATCGTAGAGCGTCCAGGTCGATCCATGGTCCAGGCAACGGCTCCGTTGGCCGGAATCGTGACCAAGATCTATCCCACCGAGGGAGAAGCGGTGGATCCCAAACAAAAGATGTTTGACATTCGGTTGACCCACGAAGAACTGGTTCAATCGCAATCGGACCTGTTGCGCACGACTGAGGAACTCGATGTCATCGGTCGCGAAATCGAACGTATCGAAAAACTAACTACCGATGGCGGCTTGGCCGGAAAGACGCTTCTGGAACGCCAATACGAGCAGCAAAAATTACAGGCCGGACTCCGCTCGCAACGACAGGCATTGGTATTGCACGGACTGACCTCCTCTCAGGTGGATGACATTCTCGAGCAACGGAAGCTGCTGCAAATGCTTACTGTGGAAGCCCCAGAGCAAACGGACGGCATGGCAACAACGGATGAACCACGCTTCTACCAAGTGCAAAGCCTAAAGATCGCACCAGGTCAATACGTCAACGCGGGCGACACCTTGGCAGTTCTTGTCGATCATTCGGAATTGTTCATTGAGGGAAACGCGTTCGAACGGGATATCGACGTCATCGGGCGAGCCTCTATCGAAGGAAAACCAGTGTCGGCTTTGCTGGAAGTTGAGGGGCAGCGACCGCAAGCAATTTCGGATCTGCGGATTCTTTACGCGGCCTCCGAGATTGACGCTGAATCGCGAACGCTTCACTTCTATGTCACCCTTCCGAATACGATCGAACAAAACAAGAAAATGGACGATGGACGCCGATTTATCTCCTGGCGTTTTCGGCCGGGACAGCGCACACAACTTCAAGTGCCCGTTGAAAACTGGGATGACCGGATTGTCTTGCCAATTGCGGCGGTCGTCGACGAAGGTGCTGAGGCGTACGTCTTCACACCCAATGGCGATCACTTCGATCGTCGCGCAGTCCACGTGGAGTACAAAGATCAATCGTCCGTAGTGATCGCCAATGACGGCGTGCTGTTCGCCGATGACTTCGTGGTGACTTCCGGTGCAAAACAACTGTACCTGGCGTTGAAAAACAAGTCTGGGGGCGGAACGGATCCGCACGCTGGTCACAATCACTAAATAGGCTCTGTTCATTGCGTCCGTAAGTCCGGTCCGTCCGTTGCTTCTGAATGGATTCTCCATGCTCAACGCCATCATCAAGTTCTCACTGCGGTATCGGTTGATCGTTATTGCTCTGGCGCTCGTCCTCACCGTGTATGGCAGCTATGAACTCTACCATCTGCCGATTGACGTATTCCCGGATCTGAACCGGCCGCGTGTAACCGTGATGACGGAAGCTCTCGGACTTGCGCCCGAAGAGGTGGAGACGCTGATTACGTTTCCCCTTGAATCTTCGTTGAATGGTGCGACCGGTGTACAGGCGGTACGCAGCTCATCAGGCGTTGGACTTTCCGTGATCAATGTCGAGTTCGCTTGGGGAACGGATATCTATGTGGACCGGCAGATCGTTGCCGAGAAATTAGCCCTGGCCGCGGACCGATTGCCGGAGGGCATCAAACCGCAGATGGCACCCATCTCGTCAATCATGGGACAGGTCTTGCAGGTCGGGATGTATAGCGAGGGGAACAAGACGGACCCCATTGAAGTCCGCACGTTGGCGGACTGGGTCATCCGCCAACGTTTGCTGACGATTCCTGGCGTCGCGCAGGTGATCACGATGGGAGGCGGACGCAAGCAGTACCAGGTCCTCGTGAACGCGGATGAGTTGCTGAAATATGATGTCACTTTGGAGGATGTCGAGCAAGCCGTCGCCAACAGTAACTCCAACGCCACTGGCGGTTACCTAGACGAGGGAGGCGATGAACTGCTCGTCCGTGCGATGGGCCGAATACAGAATATCCAAGAGCTCGAACATGTCGTCGTTAAATCGGGCAAGGAGCGCCCGGTTCTGTTGAGCCAGGTGGCGCGTATTCAAGAGGCAGCACAAGTCAAGCGCGGCGACGCCGCGGTGGATGGGTCGCCCGCGGTGATCATTACGATTGCCAAACAGCCCGGAGCTGATACGCGTCTACTCACCACCAATGTCATCAAGGCGCTCGAAGAACTCAAACCGTCGCTGCCGCCAGACATCCGCATCAACACCGATGTATACCAACAGAAAGAGTTCATCGACTTAAGCATTGATAATGTGATCGAGGCCTTGCGAGACGGCGGCATACTAGTCGTCATCATCCTATTCTTGTTTTTGATGAACTTCCGCACGACATTCATCACCCTCACCGCAATCCCACTCTCCATCGTCGTCACAGGGCTGGTTTTCAAATGGTTTGGGATGTCCATCAACACCATGACACTCGGAGGCCTTGCGGTCGCGATTGGCGAACTGGTCGACGATGCTATTGTGGACGTTGAGAATATTTTCCGCCGGCTGAAAGAGAACACGCACTCGTCCCATCCCAAGTCCGCATTACGAGTGGTTTACGAAGCCAGCAGCGAGGTCCGCAATTCAATCGTATTTAGCACGATTTTAGTCGTACTAGTATTCGTGCCACTTTTTGCCTTAGGTGGAATGGAAGGCAGACTGTTTACACCGTTGGGAGTGGCCTACATCGTTTCGATTATCGCGTCGCTCTTTGTTTCGCTGACAGTAACGCCGGTCCTTTCATACTGGTTGCTTCCGCAAGCGAAGTTCATGGGACATGAGACGGATGGCTTTCTTCTTCGATTCCTGAAGTGGCTTTTCGGCTTTGCTATCCGCTTTAGCGTCAAGCATCCCACCCCTATTCTCGGAGCCGTGACGGTAGCAGTGCTTGTTAGCATGTTCGTGGTAACGCAACTCGGGCGCGATTTCCTGCCCCCGTTTAACGAGGGAAGCGTACAGGTCAACTCGCTCCTCCCACCCGGCACATCGCTTGCGACGTCCAACCGGATCGCTGCCATGGTCGACGAGCGGATCGGCAAGATTAAGGGAGTCGTGGCGTTTGGTCGGCGCACTGGACGTGCCGAACTCGATGAACACGCTGAAGGCGTAAACGTGTCGGAGATCATCATTAGCTTTGATCCGAACAGCGGTCGCAGCCGAGAGGACATTTTGGCAGAGATACGGGAAGAGCTGACTCAGGTGCCCGGTGTCGTGATCTCTGCGGAACAACCGCTAGCCCACCTGATCTCGCATATGCTCTCTGGAGTTAAGGCACAAGTCGGCATCAAACTATTCGGAGACGACTTAAATATTCTGCGACAGAAGGCCAGCGAGATGAAGGCTGCGATGGAGGGCATCCCCGGCATCAAGGATTTGATGGTCGAACAGCAAGTCGAGATTCCACAACTGCAAATCAAACTCGATCGAGCTCGCTTGGCTCGGCAGGGGTTGAATTCCAGTTACGTCAACGAGTTCATTGAAACGGCCATGAATGGACGCATTGTCTCCGAAGTTGTGCTTGGTCAACGCAAGTTCGATCTCGTCGTTCGCTTAGGCGACGAGTTCCGCCAAAACCCTGATTTGCTGCGTCGCCTTACCTTGAACTTGCCGTCCGGCGGCAGAATCCCACTCGAGGATGTCGCTACCATCGAGCGCGGCAGCGGGCCAAACACGGTCAACCGGGAGAATGTGCGACGGCGGATCGTAATTCAGTGCAATACGGCGGGGCGCGATCTCAACAGCGTCGTGACGGACATTCAAAAGCGTCTTGAGCCTATCCAGCGCTCGCTCCCCACCGGGTACTTTATCGAGTACG
This sequence comes from Planctomycetota bacterium, assembly GCA_031400345.1. Lineage (GTDB taxonomy): Bacteria > Planctomycetota > Planctomycetia > Pirellulales > Pirellulaceae > JANNPR01. Next base: position 4,887 of record JANNPR010001118.1, read on the forward strand.
GCGGGCAGTTTGAGAGTCAGCGAAATGCCACACGGATGATCGGGTTGTTAAGCCTGATTTCTTTGGCCGCGATGTTCCTGGCGCTGTACACGCTGTTTCACTCCGTCAATCTGGCGTTGCAAGTGCTGGCGGCGTTACCCATGGCCGCAATTGGGGCAGTAGCGGCGCTCGTTGTCACTGGGCAGTCGCTGACGGTCGCCAGCATGGTGGGATTCATTTCACTTTCGGGGATCGCCTCGCGAAATGGCATCCTGCTCATCGCCCATTACATGCATCTGGTCACGCACGAGGGAGAGCAATTCACGCCGCAAATGATCGAACGCGCCGGCAAAGAGCGACTTGCTCCGATGTTAATGACCGCTCTCACCGCGGGTATCGCGTTGATCCCTCTGGTGCTGGCTTCGGGTGAGCCAGGCAAAGAAATCCTATATCCCGTTGCCACGGTAATCTTAGGCGGGCTGATTAGCTCGACGTTGCTTGATTTTTTTGTCCATCCGGCATTGTTCTGGTGTTTCGGCCGCAAACAGGCGGAACAGCAAATCCGCGGCGCTAACGAGGGCGACGAGCTTTCGGATGAACTACCTCAACCCAACAACCCACACAGATCATCGCCTACCGAATCGAATCAGGGCAGCAAGAAGCTGCTCGAGGGCGGCGCAGTGGCCGCCGGAAATTAGTGTTCTGCCTTAACCCGTTTTTGTGAGGAGTGTTTTTGATCCAGTCAGACATCAGGCATCATCACGACCGCTCCAACAGCGGTCGTTCGGTGTTGTTTTCATCCGCTTCAATCCAAAGGAACATTACGATGTCAGTCAATAGAAAATGGTCTCAGGTCGCGATCGGCTTGTCCGCGCTCATCGCCTGGGTAGGTTGCAGCAAGACCCCATCTGGCCCCGCAGGTTCGAACCGGACGAACGCAAAGGCCGAGCATTTTGATGGCGACGGCCATGACCACGATGCGAAGAAGGGGGATCGACATGCTCACGCCGAAGAAGGACCCCACCATGGGCATCTGATCGAATTGGGACAGGAGGAATACCATATGGAGTTAACGCACGACGAGGCGACGAAAACGGTTTCCATCTATCTGCTCGATGGGAGCGCGAAGCAGGCTGTGCCTATCCCGGATCCGGAGATCACATTGAATCTTGTTGTAAACGGTAAACCCCGGCAAGCAAAACTTGGGGCGACTCCACAGATCGGCGACCCAGCCGGTCAGTCTTCTCGATTTTCCGCTGTTGACGAAGAGTTGCTGGAAGCTCTCGAATCTCCAAAAACAAAGGGCCGGATTAATGTCACTATAAAGGACAAGTCCTACGTCGGTGAGATTGTGCATGATGCACACGACGACCACAAACAGTAGTCGCGCTGCTCAGCGTGCTTGACCGTTGAAATCTCGACCTTCCTAAACGGGCCCATTTACTGAAAGTAACCATGGATCCACCACATAGTCCCATGCAGTTTCCCGTCGTCGGTTGGATTGCGTTGAGGAGTAGCCGGATTGAGAAAGTGCGGTTGGGACGCACCGCTGCATCTGTAATTGACGGTTTCGTCATTTCCGGCGCCATCGCTAAAGGCCGCTCGACCACTCCGCACAAACTTCCATGTGGCCGAACTTCAACGTCGACTGGGTTGTCGCGCATGCTATGTTTTCGAAGCGATCCCGTGCGCTGGTTGCTAAAGTCTGTTTGTATGACCGGCCGCGATCCAGTCGCCTGAGGATCTGGTCGTTGATTTCTCAAGGTTGCTCATACCGCCGAGCATGAGCAGGCATGAAGAGTTTTTAACCTGATGCGAAGAAAATCGCTGAATGCAAATTTACCGAACGACCACCCTGGATGAAATCGCCGCATTAGCCGGTGAGTGGAACAGTTTGGCTGGCGGCGTTCCGTTCCGAACTTTCGAATGGCTCGGCACCTGGTGGCGCCACTACCAACCAGCCTTAACCGCCGCCGGTCGCCAGGTCGAGCTTTATACGCTGTGCGTGATCGACAACAACGAGCTAATTGGCTTAGCTCCCTGGTACCTGGACCGATCGAGGTCCGCCGGACATATCATCCGATTTCTTGGATCGGGGGAAGTTTGCAGCGACTACCTGAACGTGCTTAGCCGGCCGGATCGGCGAACCGAAGTGGCTGAAACAATCGCCGATTGGTTAACACAAGCGGGACGCGGCGCAGGTGCGACGGATGACCGCTGGGATATTTTAGAAATGACGGGAGTCGCGGCGAATGAGGAAATGCCGACACTCTTAGGCGATCGACTCTGCGACCGTGGCGCGGTAGTTCACACACGCCAGACCACACGCACTTGGCGAATCGAATTGCCAAGGACATTTGAGGAGTATCTCAATCTCTTATCGAAATCTCATCGTAAGCAATTGCGGCAATTTCAACGTCGATTCTTTGAAACGGGCCGAGCCGTATTGCGAACTGTCGAACTTCCGGAGCATCTCGATCAAGGATGGCATACCCTCGCCGACCTTCATCAACGCCGGCTTGAAAGCCTGGGAATGATGGGCAGCTTCAAATCGGCATCATTCACGCAGTTTCACCGCGCCGCCAGTGATGCGTTATACCGCTCCGGTCGTCTTAACCTACATTGGCTGGAATTCGACGGTCGAACATTAGCGGCCGAATATCATCTGGTCGGAGACGACGTCATGTTCGCCTACCAGGGAGGGGTCGAACCCGAGGCGCTGGAGCATGAACCTGGACGACTCATTACGTTAGCCACGGTGGAACGGGCAATCGGCGCCGGCTTTCGAGCGTTCGACTTTTGCCGCGGAGATGAACCCTACAAGGCTCATTGGCGAGCGACGCCATGCGACAACCTAGCATGGCGGATTGTCTGTAATCGCGCCTCGGCACGACTACGGCACAGCGTGTGGATAGCGGGACAAAACGCGCGCAAGTGGGTAAAAGGCAACCTGCAGATCGCGCTCGGGATAACCAAGTAAGTGCTTGTCGACGTCGGAAACTACCATAGCTCGCGTCGATCTGATGTCGCCAGACGGTAAATGAGGGATGCTGAACATGCTGGCTCAATCGCACGAAGGCAACCAAGTTCAACGCGCTGGCAGTGTGCTGGTGTTGGGGACCGATCAGCGCGTCGTCCTGGCTGTTGTCCGCTCCCTCGGGCGGCAAGGACTTACCGTTCACGTAGGCTGGTGTGCACCGGGCTCGGTTGCCGCCCGATCGCGCTACGTATCCCACGTACACGAACTTCCGCTTTACGATCCCCTCGACGACAGCTGGAAACGCGCTCTGCTTGCCCTCTTAGCTCGCGAACCATTCGATCTGGTGATTCCTTGCAATGACTCTACGCTCGTGCCCCTGATCGCTAATCGGGCAGATTTCGCGGCGTTTCCGCAGGTCCACTTGTTGCCGGATCGGGTGTTTTCAATCGTGTCCGACAAGTTCCAAACGTATCAGCTCGCCCTAGCGCAGGGCGTCAACATTCCGCGCGGATGCGTTATCGATGGTTCCGCAAATCCTGAGGACCTCATCAAGCAGTTTGGGTTGCCATTAGTACTCAAACCGCAGGCCACGGTTACTGCGGATCGCGGGGGCCTCGCCAATGTCGTCCGCAAGGTCCACACTCTCCAAGACCTGCAAGTAGCTCTGGAGCAACAAGGTTCAAGCCAGGTGCTCATTCAAGAGAACTTTGTAGGTCGCGGCGTGGGCGTGGAAATGCTCGTGCATGACGGCCACGTGTTAGTCACTTTCCAGCACGCCCGCATCCACGAGACGGTGGAATGGGGGAGCAGCTATCGGCAAAGTGTAGCCATTACGCCGCAACTACTTGAGGCTAGTCGACGATTGATGCAGGCGATCAGCTATACGGGAGTTGCAATGGCCGAATTCATAGTCGATCCCAACAGTGGTCGCTGGGTTTTTTTGGAGATCAACGGGCGATTCTGGGGCTCGTTACCGTTGGCCGTCGCAGCTGGCGCAGACTTTCCGTTATACCTGTACCAAATGCTTGTCGAAGGCAAGCGGCAATTTACGGGGAAGTATCGCATGGGGGTCCGCTGTCGCAATTTGCCAATGGATCTTGCATGGATGAAGAGTCGTTACGGCGGAACAGGCTGGAACAAGCTGTTTAGACCGTTGCGGATCGCGGGCCAGCTAATTTCCATCCCGTTCCATCGCGATCATCTCGACAGTTTCAGCCTGGATGACCCACTTCCCCTCATTATCGAACTGCGCGAACTGGTAGGACGAGGTTGGAGAAAGATTGCGGGAAAGCCACTCTCTGATGAGACAGCGGAACAGCCGCAACAATTTGTTTCACATCTGACTGAGACTGATAACGAGATCCCCAACTGCGACGAGCGTTCGCCACAATCGATCGCTTTTGAGAAAACGAGACCGGGCTAGCGCAGTGGACGCAATAATTCATCAGGACGGGAGGGCGGAAGACCTACCGGCAACGTCCCACCCGTGACCCGGCGCAACGTTGCGATACCACGCCGCAATTCGACTTGAGCTTGAAGTTGTCGCTCGCGGGTCTCAATGAGTTGTCGTTGCGCGACTGCTAGATCGAGGAAATTGATCTTTGCGGTGTCGTAATTCGCACGAGCTGCGGAGACATTTTGCTCAGCGGCTGGCGAAAACTTCTTAGAGTACAGATCGAGCGTGCGTTGCGATTCGCGAACCTTTTCATAAGCCAGTTGCACGTCCGATTGGACATCGAGCTCGATCTGTTCGTATTCGGCTCGCGCTCGTGCGACTAAGTGAGATGCGCCGCAGACCGCTGCGTTGAGACGACTGCGATAAATCGGTAGATTAATGCGCACGCCAACTTGACTTCGCAGTTCACTCTGAGTGTCCCGCGGTTGCCAAAACGTGTCATAGCGTCCAAACAGCTCGGTATCGGGGTAGAAATCCTTGTACGCCAGGCAAAGCTTGGCCTCTTCTGCCTGCACGCGCGCGGCTGCCGCGGCAACCTCGGGACGTTGATCGATGGCGAACGCGAACAACACATCCGGCTCTGGAAGAGTGTACTGCTGTGCGACCGCCTTCGAAGGTGGTTGGAGGTGATCCATCGGACCGCGGCGCAGCAGAATGTTGATGCGGCCTGCAGCGACTCTTTCCATGCGCTCAAGTTCGATGCGACGCTGTTCTAAAGTCGCTAGCTCGATGTCGGCTTGAAGAACATCCTGCGATGTAACGAGTCCCGTCTGGTAGCGGTTCTTGGCGTTATCCCGCAGCGCCTGCAAGTTGGCGACCGCTTGTTGGTTCAGCTCGAGCTGCTGTCTAACCACATAATATTCCCAAAACGCTAGTTCCGTGAGTTCAGCGAGCTTCTGTCGCGTTGTTTCGATATCGTGATCGGCACTGTCGGCTTCCGCATTGGCGAGGGCGCCACGTAACGCACGCTTTCCGTACCACGGCAATTTTTGTGATAATTCAAGAACGTAAGCCGATTCGACATTGAGCGAATGAAACGACGTCGGGGCAAACGTCGCTCCAAACATCGGGTCATCAAGGGAGACTACCTGCGGATAACGATCTGCTGCTGCCTGCCAGGCGGCATACATCGCTTCAACCGACGGGTGGATTGATTGGACTTCGGCGATGAGACGCTCCAATGAAAGTTCGTCCACTTCTTCGATCTGCAGAACTGAAGGGCTGTCTTTGTCCTGTGGCGAAATAGAATTCTGATAGGACACCAGCTGGATGTCCCTGGCGACGTCGGGAATTCTTGTCGATTCCGGTGACAGACTCGGTCCGGACGCCGGGGGAGAAGAACCGAACGGACTATCGACAATTTGCGATGAGGACGATTGGCATCCGACCAGGGTCAAAAGCATCAGTATTCGAATAGAATTAGACGGTACCAGCGACATTTCTACTCCATTCGACAACCATTGGCGTGCGCTGGTGTGTTGACTCGAACCTCGGACCGTGACTTTGCGAGTTTCCGCCTTGTACTCTTTATCGGGATTTTGCCGATCAAGCGGGAATATACGGCATCTAATCCAGCACACCTTCGCCAGATTGCCAAGTTTATGCTCGGCACTAAAGTTCTAACTTGTGCTTTTGGGTACAAGAGTTAGAATTCTCCTGAAGTACCGAGAAGATACCCGCTAGTGAATTTGCCTCCCGATGAAACGGCTTCGTCCTATCCTGCAAAAGTGGATCGTGCTGGCGATCATTCCGCTGACGTTGTTTAGTGGTCGGCCGACGGGTGGTTGTTTGTGCGCCGATGGACATATTGAGCTGTTTTGCAGCGCCGAGCTGCGCTGTCTTTTTGTTAGCTCTCAAGCCTCTACGTCTCCGACAAACAAGGCCGCCTGTTGCTGCCCGTCGGCGACTGCGCCCAATCCAGCGACGGGAGCATCTTGCTGCCATGGGCAAAACGTCACGGTTCGTCGGCAACTAGGCGAACCATCCCAGATGTGTTGCTATCGTCTACATCTGTCTCCCATGGTTCTGGCTGGAGACTTATTGTTCGCGTGGCACTCTGCGTCGACAGCGTTGAATGAAGCGGTCTCGGCGACTTTCCATCAAGTCGTTATCGAACTGCGAACTTGCCCTTACTCAATTGATCTCGGGCCACCTCGGGCGCGGCTAAGTCTGTTGCAGCATTTCTTGATTTGAATCGGCCGTCGTCTGGCCACGAGCCAGCGTGGCACGTCTCTGAGACGCGAGGTACGAGCGTCGACGGGCGCGGCAAGCTTGGCTTACATAAATGGCCTTGCTGCACATCGAAGGCGCGAATGTCTCCGCCTTCGTTCATTAGTCCGGATTCTCGTCCAGCGGATCGATGCACGATAAACGAATACAACGTTCTGTCGACTGCAAACATCGATTAGGTCCGCGCCGTTGGGTTTGTTCGTTCATGCCGCCGACGTTCCCCAGGCCAATTGACTGGGCGGACATAGGGATGCCTCATGGCGGCGAAAAACAACAATGACAAAGGAACGACCGTGACTGCATCAACACCGATCGGAGAACGTGCCCCAAATCATGTGGCGATCGATGATACCGAGGGTGGCTTGCGTGCGCCGCCGCATCTGAAAGGTTGGAGGAAAATCTGGTGGTGGTTCGACTTTATCGTGCTAGTCAAGCTTGCGCGGCTGAGGTTCATCGGTATCTTGGCGCTGATCGGGATCATCATCACGCAATGGGACCTATTGATCGCGTATTACGACCGTTGGACGCGACCCGCCCATGTGCAGGAGGCGGCGACAAGCGACGTTGAATGGTTCTGCCCCATGCACCCGACGGTCATTCGGGACAACTCGAAAGAGAAATGTCCGATCTGCTTCATGCCGTTGTCGAAACGAAAAAGGGGCGACGGGACAATCGAACCATTGCCCGCCGGAACGGTCAGTCGCGTGCAATTAAGTCCCTACCGCCTCGTCCTGGCCGGTGTGCAAACCTGGACCGTCGATTACGTCCCGCTCCTCAAAGACATCACAGCGGTCGGTTACGTCGAATTCAACGAGAACGGACAGCACAGCATCTCGGCGCGTTTCAACGGGCGTGTCGACGAATTATTCGTCAGCGAAACCGGCAGAATGGTGGAGAAAGGAGATGCGCTGGCATCGATCTATAGCCCCGAATTGGTCGTTGCCATCAACAGCCTCGTGGACGCCAAGAAAGCGGGAAATCAGGAACTGCTCGCCTCGACTCAAACGCGACTGCAATTATTGGGGATCAGCGACGACCAGGTCTTCGAGATTCTGAAATCGGGAGTCGCGAATACCCACCTGCAGATACGCTCGCCCATTAGCGGGCACGTTATTCGAAAATACATTCGCGAAGGTCAGTACGTTCAAGAGGGAATGCCGTTATTCGACGTGGCCGATTTAAGCACGGTCTGGATTCAGGCTCAGATTTATGAAGATGACTTGTTGTTTCTGCCAGAAGGATTAACCCACAGCGGCGGCGACCAAAACGAGCCATTGCCGGTTACGGCCACCACCAATGCGCAGCCGAACGAAGAATTTCACGGCATGTTAACCTTTGTGTATCCGCATGTGGATCAGCAGACTCGCACCGTAACCGTGCGGTTTGAACTCGATAATCCGACGCATAAGCTGCGGCCGGGAAGTACGGCTAAGGTAACTCTGAACGTACCCCCAGCGCGATGGGCCTTGCTATCGGGTTTTAACAATGGCGAAGGCGAATCGAGCGCGCAGCGTAGCGCACGGCTTGAGCAAGGTGAGTTACTCGCCGTCCCGCAGAGCGCAGTCATCGATACGGGTAATGAGAAAATTGTTTATCGCGAAGCTGAGCCAAATGTGTTTGAAGGCGTGCTGGTCAAGCTCGGTCCCAGGATGTCTGGACCGGATAACATGCGTTACTTTCCCGTGCTGAAAGGCTTGGAGCAGGGCACGAAGATTGTGACAACCGGCTCGTTCCTTGTGGATGCTGAAACGCGGCTCAATCCATCGGCTGGATCGATTTACTTCGGCGGCAGTGGCGGATCCGGCGGCGGTAAAGGCAGTGTCACATCGGTCCGCCCGACAACGCCGGCGGAACCCGACGCCAACCTTGCCGCCGCCTTGGCAAAGCTGTCACCACAAGATCGCACGGCTGCCGAATTGCAACGCTTTTGTCCGGTGCTCACCCAGAACAAGCTCGGATCGATGGGCACTCCAGTAAAAGTCAACGTGAAAGGTGAATCGATCTTCTTGTGTTGCGCGGGTTGCCGTGACAAGGCCCTCGCCAATGCGAACGAGACGCTGGAGAAAGTCAAAGATCTGCGCGCGAAAAAGGCATCTTCTGCGCCCGCGAAGGTTGAGTCGAAAGACACCAGGGAGGAACGGAAAACGAGCGCCGCGGGCGAGCAAAAGATCGCGGCTGCACTCTCGAAGCTGGGCAATGGCGACCGCGCCGCCGCCGAAACTCAACGGTTCTGCGCAGTACTAAAGAAGAATCGTCTCGGCTCCATGGGAACTCCTATCAGGTTAACGATCGGCGGCGAGCCAGTATTCTTGTGCTGTGCAAGTTGCCGCGAAACGGCTCTCAAGAATCCTCAGCAGACGCTCTCCAATCTCAAAGCGTTGTCTGGAGGCCGTCGTGATTGAACGAATCATCGAGCTGTCGATTCGCAACCGATTTCTGGTGTTGGCCATAACTGTGGCGTTAACCGTGGCGGCCATTTTCGCGACGGTCAACACGCCGGTCGATGCCATCCCGGACTTGAGCGAGAACCAAGTCATCGTGTTCGTCGACTGGATGGGCCGTAGCCCTCGCGAAATAGAGGATCAGGTTACCTATCCACTGACTCGCAAACTGCAAGGGCTCGCAGGTGTGCGCGCCGTGCGGTCGTCGTCCGAATTTAACTTCTCGATGATTACGATCATCTTCCAGGACGACATCGATTTTTACTTCGCTCGGCAACGCGTGACCGAGAAGCTCTCACAAGCCAACACTTTCTTGCCGGCCGGTGTGGTGCCGTATCTTGCCCCCGATGCAACGGCGCTGGGACAGATTTACTGGTACACGGTCGAATCCGATCCCGCGCAGCCGATCGACTCCGGCCGGTTGTGGTCGCTCAACAAATTTTATATCGCGCCGCAGCTCAATGCGGCACCGGGAGTGTCGGACGTTGCGATTGTGGGGGGAACGCCCCTCGAATTCCAAATTGACGTTCGGCCAGAAGACCTGCGAGCGTACGGTCTGACATTTGGAGAGCTCTATGCCGCAGTCGCCAAAAGCAATATGCCAGCGGGCGGTGGCGTGATTCAAAAGAACAACGCCGAATACATCGTGCGCGGAGTCGGCTGGATCCGCGGGCAAGAGGATATCGAAGACACTGTTATTCGTGAAGTGCGTGGGACGCCCATCTACGTCGGCACCGTCGCAACGGTGCAACTTGGCACGCAGTTTCGCCGTAGCGTCTTCGAGAAAGACGGTAACGAAGTTACCGGCGGTGTGGTGCTCATGCGGCACGGGGGCAACCCGCTCGCGGTTACCAACGCCGTGAAGGAAAAGATTCAAGAACTCCAGCCAGGGCTACCACCGGGTGTGCATATCGTGGCAGCTTATGATCGCACCCGGCTGATCCTGGGTGCCATTCACACACTGACCGAAGTGATGTGGCACGAGATGTTGATCGCCTCGATCGCGATTCTACTGATTCTAATGCACGTCCGCAGTGTGTTTGTGATTTGCGTAACCCTACCGCTAGCGGTGCTGTTCTCGTTCCTGCTGATGTGGGTATTGCGCGCGATGCAGATCGTCGACATCCAGGCGAATATCATGTCGCTGGCGGGGCTCACAATCTCCATTGGCATTCTTGTCGATCAGGCCATCGTGATGACAGACAACGCAACACACCATCTCAAAGAGCACTTCGGCGACAACAAGGTCAAGGGTGACATTCGCGAGTTGGTCATTCCGGCCTGCCGAACCGTCGGGCGGCCGATTTTCTTTTCCGTGCTGATCATGCTGTTGTCTTTTGTGCCGGTGTTCATGTTGAGCGGTCGCGAAGGCAAACTTTTTCATCCGCTGGCGTTCACGAAGAGCTTTGCCATGATCGGAGTGGCGCTGATCTCGATCACACTCGTGCCCGCATTGATCCCGACGTTTCTGAAGGGCCGACTACGAAGCGAGGAAGACAACTGGATCGTCCGTAGATTCACCAACATATATCGTCCGTTGTTAACCTGGGCGCTGCCGCGACGCAACCTGGTGATGTGGGCCTTCGCCGTTTTGCTAATTCTCGCAGCCGGCATGTTCCCGTTGCAGGCTGTCATCGGCCAGGGCGGGTCTGAGACCGCTTGGAAGACCGCATTCTTCACCACCTTTTCGCTTGTCACGCTGCTTACGGTTCTTTTCATTACGGGCCGATTTGAATTCCGCCTTCGATCGCTCCTAGTGGATGGGGGCTATCTCTTGCTGACCGCTCTGTTGTTCGTCGCGTTTCTCGGCTTGTGGTGGTGCCGATCGCAATTTGCTCCCTCCTGGCCGCCATTGTGGCAGTTCACAACATGGGTCGATCTGACGGCGCGGATTGCAATTATGACTTGGAACATCCTGTTGACCATGGTCGTGTGCGCTCCCCTCGTTGTTTTGCTGGTCATTACGGCTTCCGCAAATCGTCTGGTGTTGTCAAGGAGCGTGACGCTTGGCAGCCTGACAATGATTGGACTGTGGGCGTATGAGTTTCCCAAGATCGGCGTGGCTTTCATGCCTGCGCTGGACGAAGGCACAACACTCGATATGCCGATTACCGTACCCCGCGCAAGCGTCACGCAATCCATCGACGACCTCAAAGCTCGCGACGCTTTACTTCGATCCTTCCCTGAAGTCGAATCCGTAATTGGTAAGGCCGGTCGAGCTGACACGCCTACGGATCCTGCGCCGCTCGACATGGTGGAGACGTTCGTGAACTTTCGGCCGAAAGAACTCTGGCCCAAGCGGGTGATTCGTTATTCCGACGCCGCCAAACAAATGGAACACGTCCTGGCACTTTTGGAAGAACGTGGCTTCATTACACGAACCGTTTCGAATGACGACCGCGAGACACTCATTAACGAGGCTACGCAGAAGGCAATCGAACGTTTCGACGAAACACTCCGCGAATTGTCGCTGATGCGTTATTCCGAGTTCGAGCGTGAACTTGCGGGGCAACTTGTCCGCTTCGTTATCGAAGATTGTATACGCAGTTTTCAAACGAACGGGACGCTCGCTCAGTCAGCTGTTGAACTTAACATCGATGACGTGGTGAGCGCGTTCGCGCCGCAATTCGGACCTTGGCTCGCGGAAACTCCTGCCATCGAAGATGTGGCCCAACTCGTGCGCGAGGTAGCTCGGCGCCTGGAAGAACAGGGGCAGATGACCGACCTTGTGG
>JANNPR010001128.1:0-10428 GCA_031400345.1 Planctomycetota bacterium
CCATACTACTCGCAAGGATCAGCGATGTCCTTCTGTCGCCAAGTCATGCCGTTGGCCGACTCTTTAGCGGAGCTATGTGACAACGGGATGACTACGGGAATGGCGCAGGCGTTACAATGCCTAGGATCCGTCGACCTTCGACCTTTCACTGGCTTGACCGTATGAAAGCACGTACTTAAACTGCCTTAGAACGGTCGATGGCTTAGAGTTACGTCGACGAAATGTCGGTTTCCAAGCCGTGACCGGGGTCAATGAACAAGGCGATGCTGTGTGAAGCGGGCAATCATCAGCGATATTCATGCGAATCTAGAGGCTCTGCTCGCCGTACTTGAGGATATTCGCCTGCAGGAAATCAAGGAAATCTATTGTCTAGGGGACGTTATTGGCTACGGTCCCAACCCCTGCGAGTGCCTGGATTTGGTGATCAACAAGTGCAAGATAACCATTCTCGGCAATCACGATCAAGCGGCTTTATTTGATCCCGACGGTTTCAATCCGGTAGCGTTGCAGGCAGCTTATTGGACTCGGGAACAGCTTGAGAACATGTCGACTGGTCCTGCTGGAAATCGTCGTTGGGACTTCCTTGGCGAGTTGCCTCATTCATTTACCGAAGGAAATTTTCTTTATGTCCATGGTTCACCTCGCGAACCTACTAATGAATACGTGTTTCCCGAGGATGTTTACAACCAGCGGAAAATGGATGCCCTTTTCGAACGAATTGATAAGTACTGCTTTCAGGGGCACACTCATATTCCGGGAGTATTTACCTTAACACGCGAATTTTTAACCCCGGAAGATATCAACTATAAATTCCGACTCGGTGACGAACCGGTGATGATCAATGTTGGTTCAGTTGGTCAGCCCCGAGACAACGATCCACGAGCCTGTTATGTGATATTGGAAGGAAATGTCGCAACTTATCGCCGCGTGGACTATCCGTTCGATATTACAGCCAAGAAGATTTACAACATTCCCGACCTCGACAATATGCTCGGAGATCGTTTGCGAACGGGGCGATAAAGCCGTGGACAGCTATGCTCCGTCTCCACTTGACCCCTGTCCACCACCGAACCTAGACTGCCGCCTTCGATCACCGGGTCCATAGCGTGAAAACAGCGATTATCAGCGATATCCATGGCAATCTCGAAGCGCTCCAAGCCGTTTTGGCGGATATAGGGCAGCTCGGAGTTTCCAACATCGTCTGCTTAGGCGACGTCATCGGCTACGGTCCTAACCCTTGCGAGTGCATCGATCTCGCCATGCAGTTCCAGTTGTGTATTCTGGGGAATCATGATTCTGCAGCTTTATTTGATCCAGAAGGATTTAGCAGCAGTGCCGAACGGGCAATCTTTTGGACGCGGCGGCAGCTCGAATCCGCCAATGGTGACGGTGGCAACTCGAAACGATGGGACTTTCTCTGCGAGTTACCTCGCAATCATTGGAATAACGGAACTTTGTTTGTCCATGGATCCGCACGTAATCCATTGAACGAGTACGTTTTTCCCGAGGATGTGTATAACACTCGCAAAATGTCGCGAATCTTCGCGCTGATTCCGGATTGCTGTTTTCAGGGACATACCCACGTTCCAGGAGTCTTTACGGAAGATGGACGCTATCAAAGCCCCTCTGAGCTTACGTATCGATATCGATTGACCAAGCAAAAATGTATGATCAACGTGGGGTCGGTTGGACAGCCCAGGGACACCGATTGGCGCTCTAGCTATGTGGTTTTAGACGATGGAGCGGTAGAATTCCGGCGCGTTGAGTACCCTGTCGATATAACCATCCAAAAAATACATTCGATTCCGGATTTAGACAGGTTCTTAGGGGACCGGTTACGTGAAGGTCGGTAGCCCTAGAATTGCATCTTTCCGTGAGCCGAATTCAAGGTGAAGTGACCCGTGGAACGACGTTTTGTCCTTTTTATAATTCTCTCGTTGGCAATCATGCTGGGCTACGCGGCATTGACCGATATGTTTATGCCGCCTCTCCCCAAAAACAAACAGGCCAAGCGAGAAGTCATCGCAAAAAATGATCCACCGGTAGCGGACCCTGATCCGGCGAAAGCTGACGCACAGGATAAGCAAGCGGATGCCAATCCTCCAAGCTCTGAGACAGAAAAAGCAGGTCAGCCAGCCGATGCACCTGCTGCGCGTATTAAGACCTCCGATCCTGGGGTAAATGCTGCAGAAGCGCCCGCGCAGGCCGACGTGGAGCATCCTCGACGTTGGGTCTCATTAGGGTCGTACTCTGCGGCCAGTCCCTACCTGCTGCACGTGACTCTTAATAGTCGCGGTGGCGCGTTGGAGTGTGTTGAACTTACAGAGCGCAACGGTGGCGGCGGACTTCGGTTTCGCAATCTAGAAGAACCATACGGTTATCTGGGTTATTTGTCGCTCACCGAGGTGCCTAAGGGATGCCAAGTGAATGTTGTTGGAGATGGTACCCCGGCAGCATCGGCAGTCTCGTCAGATTCCAGAGTTCCGAATGGACTGCAGCCCGGTGATATCTTAGTTGACATTTCGTACCCGACCGCAACGAAAAAGCCGCTCATCAACCTCGCCACGCTGAATGAGCACCTTCGTCACACCAAGGCGGGCGACGTTGTGAACTTTACGGTGGCGCGCTCGGCGAAAGGCGTAACAACAACTAGCTCCTTTGACGTTACTCTCGGCGTCAGACCCTTAGAGATTGTTCACCCGGAATCCGTGGATGTAACAGGTCAACATTTATTGTCCTGTTTACTTTCGCTGGAAAGGACGGAGAGCTTAACCAGCGAAGAGGACCCGGCACTGGCTTCAATAGCTTCACAAATGCGAACTAAGAATTGGCTGACAACCGTCATTCCCGGCGATAGCCCGGCTGTCGAGTTCCGGCAGACCGTGGACTATTCAGATCCCAAGAAACCGGCGGAAAAAAGCCAGCTCGAGATCGTCAAACGATTTCGCATTCATCCTCGAAGTCCGGCCGGTACGGATCAGGCCAATGCCACACGCCCTCCCTACTATCTCGATCTTGAAGTCGAGATCCATAACAAGGGGGAGCACCTGCAGCGCGTAGCGTACCGCCTAGAAGGTCCAAATGGTTTGCCAACCGAGGGCTGGTGGTACTTAACAAAAATTCATCCACGAATGTTCTACAGTGCTGGGGCACGCGACGTCTTGGTCAGGACCGAACGTGAACGTCGGTTGATAGGAACATCAGAGATCTACACTAAGGCTAAGAAGACTCCCAAGAATCCCGAGACCATACTCTTCACCGAGACTGAGCCGCTTGAATCGCGTTCGACGGAGTACATCGGAGTCGACACGCAGTACTTCCTGGCTGCTCTGACGCCGCAAAGAGTTGCTGATGAAAATGGGGTCACTTTCCGACAAGCTGTCGCTCGCCTGTTAGACGATACGGCGAAGATCGAAAAGGCACTCACCCGCACGGCGAATGTCTCATTCGATATGGTTAGTCAAAC
This sequence comes from Planctomycetota bacterium, assembly GCA_031400345.1. GTDB lineage: Bacteria > Planctomycetota > Planctomycetia > Pirellulales > Pirellulaceae > JANNPR01. The sequence goes on from JANNPR010001128.1 coordinate 3,467, forward strand.
AATTAACATTGAACCGGGACAGGCACATGTGCAGAAATTTGAACTGTTTGCGGGGCCTAAGCATATAGATGTCCTCGCCGCCCACGGTCTCACCGAGGCCATCGAATACGGCTGGTTCCCGTGGGTCGTCAAGCCGTTGTCAGCGGTGCTGCACTTCTTCCATAGCATCGTAGGCAACTGGGCGATTGCGATCGTGATGCTGACTGTGCTCGTCAGAGCCTGCATGTTCCCGCTTAGCCGAAAGGCTGCGTCCAATGCTCAAATGATGCAGCAGCTCGCGCCAGAGATGAAGAAGATCACGGAAAAACACAAGAACGATATGGAGAAGCGCGCGGCTGCTCAGCGAGAGCTGTTTAAGCAACACAACTACAATCCGCTGGGCGGGTGCTGGATGGTGTTTGTTCAATTGCCGATCTTTGTCGGCCTATATCGTTGCTTGGCGATTGATATTGATCTCCGACAAGCGCCTTTGATTCCGGGGATTGAATGGTGTTCGAACTTAGCCGGCCCAGACAGGCTCTTTGAATGGAAGTCCTACTTGCCGGCCATGCTGGCCGACGAGACCGGCTGGCTTGGTCCTTACTTTAACGTGCTGCCGTTCATCACGATCGGTCTGTTCTTACTTCAGCAGAAGATGTTTACACCGCCAGCCACGGACGAACAAACTCGTATGCAGATGACCATGATGAAGTACATGACCGTCTTCATGGGAGTGATGTTTTACAAGGTCCCAGCTGGGTTGTGCATTTACTTTATCATGTCAAGCCTGTGGAGCATTGGAGAACGCAAACTGGTTCCCAAGCCGAAGCTGCTGCCGCCTCCCCCGTCGACCAGCGTAAAAAAAAATGACTCCTTTCTTGAGCGCATGTTAAAGATGGCCGAAAAAATGCCGGACGCCAATAAACGTCCAGCTCAACGGAGCCGCCGCAAGTAACGGGGTGGCAGGTCCCTGACGAAAGGATCCTACGCGACCAAGGAAGGGCGTGGTGAACACGCGTACGCCCTTGTGTCGCATCGGGCGGCACACGGGAGTGTGCCTACTACAACGATCGTTAATGCCAGGTGTACGCAACCCTCAATAATCAGGACACGATCGTTGCAATTGCATCGGCCTCGGGAGGCGCGGCTCGAGGCATTGTGCGGGTTAGTGGCCCGGATACGCTTGCTTGTCTCGAAAAATGTTTTCGCACCGCCGACGGCAAAAGTCTAAGTGAAATTACTATCGCCCACGTGGTTCGGGGAGACTTGCTGTTGCCGGCTCCGCTAGGCGGAGTAAGCGGCGAACTGTATGTTTGGCCGACATCGCGAAGTTACACTCGCCAGCCAGCGGCCGAGATACATATTCCAGGCTCACCCCCCTTGCTGGACGCCGCCGTTGCGGCCGTCTGCGCAAATGGCGGCCGAATCGCTCGTCCTGGCGAATTCACGCTTCGAGCTTTCCTGGCTGGTCGACTCGATCTAACTCAAGCCGAGGCTGTCCTAGGCGTTATTGATGCACGCGGCGAATCCGACTTGCGGATGGCACTCGAACAACTAGCCGGGAACTTTGCGGCCCCTTTACATCTGCTGCGCGACCAATTGCTCGATAGCTTGGCCAGTTTAGAAGCAGGTCTCGACTTCGTAGACGAAGACATTGAGTTTATTACGACATCCGCCTTGGAATCTCAACTTCAAGCTGCCCAAGAGCAAATTGACAAACTTTTAGGGCGCCTGGAAAATCGCAGCGAGCATGCCCCAGAACTGCGCGTCGTTCTCATAGGGTATCCGAATGTGGGCAAGAGCAGCCTCTTCAATTTGCTGCTCAGCGAGACCGCCGCAATCGTTTCCCCGACCGCCGGAGCCACCCGGGACTATCTGGTTCGATCGATGGACCTAGACGGATTAAGGTGCTTGTTGATTGATACGGCCGGCTTAAGCGATCAGACGGTCACGTCTGACGTTGTCAATGCCGCTCTCGACGCGAGTCAGAAACAGCATTCGCATGCCGACCTGCAGTTGTTCTGCCTGGATGCCACTCGACCGCTTAACGATTGGGAAACAAAACAGCTTCGAAATCACGAGCAACAGCAGCGGCTAATTGTTTGGACAAAGATTGACAGGTGCACAAATTCGGACCCGCATGAAGAGGAGAAATATCTTTCCACGCCCGAGGCAACGGCGGCTACAAGTAGTGAAACCGGAGCGGGACTCGCAGAGCTTCGACAATTGATTCGCGACCGTCTATCGTCGATTGTTCCCGATACGAACGTCTTGGCATCCGTTGCGGCGAGGTGTCGAGAAAGCCTCCGCTTGGCATCGATCGGACTACAGCATGGACGCGAAACGATTGCGACAAACGCCGGTCAGGAACTTCTGGCAGCCGATCTTCGGTTGGCTATTGAGGAACTTTCCAAAGTCGTTGGAGCCGTTTACACCGACGATATTCTGGACCGTATCTTCAGCCGCTTCTGCATCGGCAAGTGAACCGGGAAACGCCGATGTCTTTGGCGAATAGGCACCGAAATCGTTCAGCCGGACTACGCCCACTGGAAATGACGTCGTCCATTTGCGAAGTTGGTCACTAATAGGAGCCCTGGCATGGACGACGAGGTCAATTCCATTTTGCAAAACGATTGCGTGGCGGGTTTAGGCAGCTTGTCGGAAGGCATAATCGATTTGGCGTTCGCGGATCCGCCATTCAACATCGGTTACGAATACGATGTCTATGACGACCGACAGGAACGCTCAGCGTACTTGGATTGGTCTCGCACATGGATTGCTGCTGTTTATCGTGCCCTGAAAGACAACGGAACGTTCTGGTTGGCGATTGGCGATGAGTATGCAGCCGAACTCAAAGTAATCAGCCAGGAGATTGGCTTTGAGTGTCGCAGTTGGGTCGTCTGGTATTACACGTTTGGGGTCAATTGCAAACAGAAGTTCAGCCGGTCGCATGCACACCTGTTGTACTTCGTTAAGGACGTTGCGAGCTTTACCTTCCATTTCGATGATCCGGACAACCGAATCCCGTCCGCTCGCCAGCTGGTATATGCCGATGGCCGGGCCAACCCCCGCGGCCGTTTGCCGGATGATACTTGGATTCTGCGCCCGCAGGATTTGAGTGACTGTTTTACGACTGCCGAGGACACTTGGTACTTTCCACGTGTCGCAGGCACGTTTAAAGAACGAGCGGGATTTCACGGTTGTCAGATGCCAGAACAGTTATTAGGCCGCATCATTCGCAGCTGCTCTAGCGAAACAGATTTGGTGTTAGATCCGTTCGCCGGTAGTGGAACGACACTCGTCGTCGCCAAGAAATTAGGGCGACAGTACTTAGGGTTTGATATTTCCGATGAATACGTCCTTAGGGCACGCGAACGAGTGACGAGCGTTCGGGTCGGAGATCCGCTCGAAGGCGCTCCCGAACCTCTCGTCAGTGCACCTGCAACGCACGGTGAATCGGCGGCGAAAACTGCGAACTCCCACAAGAAATCACGCCAGAAGCAGTTTCCGTTTAACGCCGAACACTTACAACAAGCAAAACTGGAACGTTTGACCGTCGAGGGATTAGCAACGGCCTTCGCCCAAAACAATCAAGGGTACTCGCTTGATCGAGTGATCGCCGATCCAGATCTAGGTGGCCCTCTAGCCGAAGCCTGTAGGAAGCGAGGCCTCGCTGGCGACGAGCGATCTTGGAACCTTTCTTTGTTTCGCATGCGCAAGGCTGGAAAGTTGAAGGCGATCCCCACTCACCGGCGGACTGAGGTGAGTTGGGACGATTGCGACTCGTTCCTATTTGCCAGCGAAATTGCCTTGCGACAAATGCTGGATCGGGGCTGCGATGGCTTCGATGAAATTCTTTGTGATCCAAATCTGGCTGCTCAGTTTGATGAAATTGCCAAGCACTTCGCGCCAGGTTTCTCTTCGTTTCAATATCGGTGGGGAGCATTGAAGCTGCGCAAAGAAACGAAGACGGCTCGCGTTCGTGGGCACGTTCTATCGGCGGCCAGATTTGACCCGTCCAATTCGGCCTTCGAAAGTAATTGGAGCCATGTCCCGGATCGGCCAGGAGTGTACCTGCTATCTGGAGTTGGAGAGCCCGCGGCACTTTACGTTGGCGGCACATTGAATTTGCGGCAGCGACTCGGTTTTCAGTTCGGTACGCAGATGCAGCGACAAGCTTGGCGGAAAATTTCCCCAGAAATCCAGGTTCAGACCTTCGTCACAGAAAAAAGCCGCGCACTGCTATTGGGATATCAGTCGCAACTGGTTCGCAAACACGATCCAATGCTGAATTATCGCGAACTAGGAATAACCGATCCGGTTGATTCGTGTGGCCCGGGGAGAACAAAATTGCCGGAGTCTGCTGATCCGGGTGCCACTGGCTCACTCTAGTTGGTGCATGCCATCCGGCCAGTAACATCATCCCGGCTCGACTAGCGGCCGCACAACTTTTCCGGCGCTGATCAAATGGGGTCGCTGCAGCTGGTCATAGATCACCAGATTGGTATCAAGACCGAGGCAATGATATAGGGTCGCCTGAATATTAACCGGGTCCACCGGGTCTGACTTTGGGAAGGCTCCATGTCGATCCGATTCGCCATAGACCATACCCGCGCGGATTCCGCCGCCGGCGAGCAGTGTGGTTGAGCAGTCTCCCCAGTGATCGCGGCCAGCGTTGGCATTGATCTTGGGTGTCCGGCCAAACTCCCCAAAACATGCCACTAACGTCTCGTTCAAGCGGCCACGTTGTTCCAGGTCTTCCAGTAAGGCGGAAATGCCTTGATCCAAAAACGGCAATAGTTCGCTTTGTAAAGCTGCAAAGTTCTGGCTGTGCGTATCCCACCCGTCGCAAACCGTCATTTCGTTAAAGTGCACGGCCACCATTGGCACACCGGCTTCGGTGAGCCGCCTTGCCATAACTAATGCCTGCCCGAACCGGTTGCGCCCATAGCGCTCACGAGTCGCGTTTGGTTCTTCATCGAGCGAAAACAACGGCGCACGCCCATCGTTTGCGGCGCCGGTCAGCATGACAGCTCGCTGCCGAACGGCTTGAAAGTCGTCTTCCGTTGAGGTGGGAGGCCCTTTCTCTAACCGCGACAGAACGGCTGATCGCTCGTGGAATCGTTCGAGTGACACGCCTTGCGGCAACCCTAAAGTTGGGACGGCATCGGGCGTTCCCGGCGCTCCATTCACGCCCAGCGGATCGAATCGCGAACCAAGGAATCCCGCGTTGCCGCCTCGCAGTGCCGAACGAGCGCGTTTGTATTCCCCAGAGATACTGCTGCGAATCGCTACTTCCGGAATGGCAACGTAACCCGGTATCGAAGATCGGGCCGGTCGAAATCGCGAGACCACCGAACCGAGGTGCGGGTAGTCAGCGCGCTGCGGAGGACGAATGTCGTTATCCTGCGCCGGCAAGTCCGTATGATACCCCGTTAAGGTGTAATAGATCATCGGAGTGTGATTGCTGTTCGGATGAGTCACCGACCGAACGAGCGTGTAACGGTCCGCGAGCGTCGCCAACTTTGGAAGATGTTCACAGATACGAACTCCCGGAACGCAGGTATCAATCGGCGAAAACGGCCCCCGAATCTCTGGGGGCGCGTCTGGCTTCAAATCAAACATGTCGAGATGGGGCGGACCGCCCAACAAGTAAATCAGGATGCACGATTTCGCCTGACCAAAACTCCTGGATGTCTGTGCCGATTGAGCGGCCGTGGCGGCGGATGTCGAGTCAGACCCGAACAGGCCATGCGGCAAAACAAAGCCAGCTGCCGCCAGCCCACAAGCCTTACGAACAAACTCCCGACGTTCGTGGAACAAACGCAACTTGCCATCTGAAAAAGTCAACATGACATCAAGATACTTGCTTCCCGCGTCGAACCGCAAGCATGCATCTCGGGGTTAAACGAGCGGTTGTTAACGAACTTCCAAGCTATTCGACAACAGCAAACCCTCGATTTCCGCTTCGGCTAGTCGCAGCTCGCGCAGGGATTCCAAGTAGTTCAGATTAGTTTGCGAGAACGTCCGCTGTGCGGTGAGCAAGGTCAGGTACGGAGTTTCGCCGGCTTGGTAAAGGCGACGACTCAGGTCGAGTGCCTCTTTCGCGGCGGGTAGGAGCTGCGATCGACGCTTGTTGACTTGGTTGAGCGCGTTGGAATACCGTTCGTACACCGGGGCAAGTCGATTTTCGAGCGACAGCTCGAGTTGCCGCAGGGCCCGCTCTGCCGCGGCCGCTTGGCTCTGCGCCTGGGCAATCGCACCTTGATTGCGATTCCATACTGGCAACGGAACCCCTACAGTAATTGCACCATCCGATCGCCCGCCAATTCCGTTATCGCGCCAGTTGACGAGCCCTTGCACGGTGACGTTAGGAATCTTTTCCACACAAGCCCGTTCCAGCGCCCAACGGGATCGCTCGATCTCGGCCATCGCGGCGGCAATTTCTGGACTGGACGAGAGCAGGTGGTCGCGGCTTGTTTCCCAAGTATGCTCGTCGCCAAGCTCGTCGATGTCTCCCTTAAGTGGCTGAGGGGACAAGCCTGGATAACCGACCACAGTTGATAAATTCCGCCAGGCAGCGATATATCGGTTTATTGCATTCTCTGCCAAGATTTCGGCATTCCCAAGCTCCAACTGCGCCTGAATCGTGTCGACTCGCCCCACTTCCAACCCTTTTAGAAGCGCTTCGGCCACCTTCACTGCCTCAGCAGAGCTGTCGCGTAATTCCCCGGCCAATTGTTCTTGCCGCTCCGCAATCAGGACTTGGTAGAAGGCGATGCGCACGTCGGTCAGCACTCGTTGCTGCTGCGCTGCGAGCTGATGTCTGGTTCTCAGAGTCTCGTAGGCGGCTACTTCACGACTGAGTCGCAACTTTCCGCCCCGGATAATCTCCTGCTCTACAAAGACGCCGTCTTGCTCGGCCAAGCCCCGACTTCCGATTTGTTGGCCTTCATAACCAACGGAAGGGTTCGGCGGCAAAC
>JANNPR010001130.1:0-12750 GCA_031400345.1 Planctomycetota bacterium
CCGGCAACGCGGCTGACATTCCCGGCCATGGACTGGAAGAGGCGGTCCAACGAGGTGCTGGTATCTTCAGTCACGATCAAACGATCACCTGGGTGCACGGCATAGTCATTGTTCGATTTGACTTTGTCGGTCGCGTTATCGAAGGACACGTCCATGTGATGCCAGCCACCCTGTGGTAGTTGGCGAGCCAGCTTCAAATGGATTCTACGAAATCGTTTGGTCGCACCGGCTGCGGAAATGACCCCCTGCACGTAACTCGATTCGTTTACAGGGATTTGAATCTGCCCGGATTCTTTTGATTCGGAACGAAATTCGACCGTGCAAGTAGGAATGTTTGCGGACTCAGCAGTTATCGGCGTGGTCTTTTCGCCCCCCGATGACAGCGCGTCAAAGGGACTCTTCAGGAAGTCTGGCTGCAAAGATGCGCAGCCGATGGACGTGCAACTAAGAGTAATTGCAATCAACGCGAGGGGGAGGCGCACGACGCACATGGTGCAAATCCTTTAGTGAAACGAAGCCCCCTGCTTCGATTAGGCATTCCGCACCGAACGGTTAACGGAAAGCCGTGGCCCTAGTATCGGCCAGCCTGCATGCCGACTTGAGGAAAGACGCGAGAAAAGCTGGGCGCGTTCTTGGTGCCGCGACTATCGCTCCACGTCAGGGATAGCTGAACGAGCTGAAATCAAATCCATCGAGGCTAATTCTCCTGGCCAAACGGTACAGTTTTCGGGAAAAAAGTCTCGTTTTCTTGCCCAATAGTAATTCAAGCAAGTCCATTTGATTTGGGCCAAGCTGCATCCGATATCACTCAAACGGCCGAGCACCCGGTTTTGGTCGACGCGGCTGCATGTTTCACACTTCCTAATAGTTTGAAAATTTACGCTTCGGGTGGAACCAATTCGGCGACTAAATTCGTTTACGACTCACGCGCATACTTGAGGTTGCTCCGGATGATTCGTACTAGTTTTTCCTGCCTGGTCCTGTTCTCCAGTCTTCTGCTGGGAAATCGGCTGCTGCAGCAAGGAATTGCCTTCGACTTTGCCGGCATGCCCACAGCGAACGGGTTGAAAGTAACCAAACCCGACCAAGACTCTGCGTCGGACCCCAATGGTTCTTCCCCAGAAGAAGGCGATGCCACTTCCGCCCCACTCGGCGAGTTTGCGGTCGTCACGACTTCAGCGATACTCGAAGAAACTCCCGGTCAAGAACCGGTCGAGGCCGAATCTTCTGGCGCAGTGTTACTCGGACCGACCAATCCTGAGCCATTTTCTGACACGCAGGAAAAAACGTCAGACAGCACGAGCCTATCAACCGAAAACGACAACAAAACTGATTCGGACAAATCAGACGAGCCCACTCTGGTCGACCCACAGGATTCGCCAGACAGCAAGAATGAGGCACCGGTAGATAAAAAAACAAAAGAAGATGCCCCCGATACGGCGAGCGATGAAAAAACTGGCGAACACAGCGAATGGAAAGCGCCAGTCATCGAACTGAGTCCCGAGTTGCGATCGTTACGTGATCGCGTCCGGCTCTGCTTGGCAAACTACTACGTGCGAACAGAGAACGTAGAAGATCATAGCCCTTGGGGGGTAATGCACGCATTGATTGCGTACGGTATAGAAACGCAGATTTTGGTCGATAATCGCCGAGTCAACGCCTGCGGCTACCTCTGCTGGAATGGTTCCTGCCGTGGAATGCAATTGATGTATCTGGACGACGGCAAATTGAACATGCGTATTGGGCCGGGCGTTCAAGGTCATCCGGGGCAATTCCTCGCAATGTTGGCGCAGTCGAAGGTCAAGCGAGATTACCCTCTGCACGTCCTAAATCGCAAACTCGCCGTAGAAGACTTGATCGAATACGAAAAGCTAACCTGCCGTCCCAAGACGGAACTCACGTTCAAACTTATTGGTCTTACGCATTATCTGGACACAAACGCCACGTGGAAATCCAACGACGGGCAAGACTGGAGCCTTCCTAGACTGATTAAGGAGGAACTAGCACAACCCGTAATCGGAGCTGCTTGCGGGGGAACGCACCGTTTAACCGGACTCGCTTATGCGGCTCGCAAACGGGAAAAGAAAGGGGAGACCATGGATGGGCAGTGGTTACGCGCCAGGAAATACCTCGACGCATACCACGATTACACATTCAGCCTGCAAAATCCCGACGGCAGCTTTAGCACGGAATGGTTCAAAGGTCGATCGGATTGGGGTGAAGCACCCCGACGACTGGAAACTACTGGCCATATTCTGGAATGGATGGTGTTTTCACTGTCACACGACCAGCTAACGGAACCTCGTGTCGTTCGCGCGGTAAGCTATCTGACAAATCTGTTAACTCAGAATTCGGATCACCGCTGGGAGATCGGACCCAAAGGCCACGCGCTTCACGCACTGGCGATTTATGACGAGCGTGTTTTCGGATTGTCGCCAGGTAAACGAGCTCTCGCCTACATGACGGAACTGAAGAAGCACAAAAAACGCTAAGCCCGCTCGTGCCGAATCATGAAAACGCAATTTGAGCTGTTCTCCCGAGGGCAAGTGGCGATTCAAACAGGGCCACGCAAGTCATTTCGTCAAGGCACAGCCACAGTTGCCCGTTCATGCGAAAACCCTTAGGATGGCCTGACCTAGCCATACGGGTTCTAAACCGACATCCTGTTCCTGCCGGTTGGCATGAAGCATCAACGATTCGACGGCCAATTTGAGACGATCTTGAGCGCTGCGGTGCGGTTGGTGCGTGCTACCAATGCGGATGCGTTGGTGGTGTTGCTGGAAGGTCCAACCGATTGGATGAAGCTGAAGGCAAGTACAGGTGACGTGCGCGTCATTGTTTCCGCCGATGCGCAGGACGAACTGCAAGGGGCTACTGAAGCCGGGCTCAAGACCATCATCTTGAATATGCCCGACTCGCCAATCTTTGAGAAACTAGCGCAAACTCTTCTGGAAAGCGTGGCAGACGATTTGTTGGCCCCAGGGGCTGATGTAATCGCTGTCTACAGCGGCTACGAACCAGATCAGCTGGATTCTATCAGCTATATCCGTTTGGACGAGCATCTCGGTCGCTTGACCGCTCGTGATTTGCGACGGCTTGAGACTAGCGTTCCGCTTGACACCCTAAAATCTGTCGTCGATTTGGCAATTGAAATTGGGCGCGAAGGTCGTGAAGGAAAGCCGGTCGGTACCATGTTCGTCGTCGGTGATACTCGAAAAGTGCTCACCAAAAGCCAGCCTGCGGGATTCGATCCAGTCAAGGGTTACAATCGCAAAGAACGCGACTTACGTGATTCAAGAGTACGTGAGGCCATCAAAGAAGTTGCCCAAATGGATGGTGCGTTTATCGTCAATGCTGATGGCATAGTAGAGAAAGGCTGTCAGCTTGTGGACGCGTCGCATGCCAATATTACGCTATCTAAAGGGCTGGGTGCACGGCATTGGGCGGCGGCAGCGATCACGAAAAGCACACAGGCAATTGCCGTTGTGGTTAGCGAATCGAATGGAACTGTACGAATCTTTCAGAATGGCGAAGTCATTTTGCGGGTTGAACCATTTCGCCGCGCCATGAAGTGGAAAGATTTCGAACACGATTCCGGCGACGACGAATGATCTCCATTTTATTCCTCAAGTGGCTCGAGGAACCACCCCGTGACCAAGAACTGCAACGGTGGGGCCGGCGCCATTTTTTCTCCGGTCATGTGTTCCACGGCCCATCCGCTGGCAACCCCAGGGGTCGAACTAAATCCTTCTGATTTCACCATTGCACGCAAAACTTCCAGCTGTGACTGGGCTTTCATCCTTCCTAGTCCGACAGCAGTTAATCTACGCACGGGAATGGCCTCCGGCGGAACGGAGGCAACATCGGTAAGTCGTTCAGCAAACGCTTTGGCAAGTTCTTCATCCGGCTGGTTTTCGTAAAGGTAACCGAGCGCAAAACAAGCGGCCGTTCGGGCATCCGCGTCGATCATCGATTTAGGTACGAACCTCCGCATCAATGGTTCCGCGTCGCGAAATCGCATCTCGCCGAAAGCCTGAAAGATCTGGCTGGTCTGTTTGCCCAGATAAAAAGCCGCCGTTCCGTCAGTCAGTTTAGCGTGAAGTGTTTCCGCAAACTGAAGCATGGGCGTCATGGTGTCGCTGACTTTCAGTTTTCGCAGCGCCCATGCCGATGAAACGGCCACTTCCGGCCGCGGGTTTGGCAACAACTCCAATAGACGCGGTGCGACCGGTTCATAATCGAGCGTTCCCAACACCAGGGCTGCTTGTTCCAAGCCACGCCACTCGTTCGAGCCCAGCATTTTGACTGATTGCTCGAGCACAATCGGTTTCAAATCATCGCGCTGTGCGAAGTCAACATACTTCTGCGATACGAAGCGGCGCAGATCTGGGTTTCGGTCGTTGAGGAGTGGTCCGAGACTTTGTGTGGTCGTGACATCGGCCTTCGCTGCCAGGATTTCCGCACCTAAATGACGCATCTTGGCGTCCAGGCTGGCGATCGCAGCATTGGCGTATGGCAGTGCTAACGCCAGGTCAATGTCCCTCAGACGACGTAGCGCGACCACGCTCACCACCGGCTCCGGATGACTCGCCAGCCGCTGCAAGAGTTCTACAACAGCCGGATCTCCATGTCGGACGAGCAACGAAACACCCAACAGTGGCCCGAGAAAATCTGGTTGCAGCGTCCGACTCGCCATCTGTGAAGCCAACTCAACCAACCCCGTCTGATGAATCTGCCCGATAGCCCGTGCAGATGCGATGCGAATTTCCCGGGGGGCTCCGTCATTCTCCATTATAGACTTGAGTGATGCAGTTGCACGTTCTTCACGCGTGGTCGCCAAGCCATCAATAGCCAGCAACAACAGCCCTCGTTCAACCTTGGAATCTTCAAGCCGTTTGAGCCATACCTCGCGAATTCGTGGCTCGTTCCACTCGGCCAGAGCCGGCTCCACAATTTGAGCAGTTAAAAGTCCATCTGTCCGGGCGACCTGCGATAACGCGTCTGTGGCTTGCTTGGCTTGTAATGCCACCAAAGCCTGAGCCGCGGCGCGACGAATGACAGGATCGTCGTCCGATTCGATCAAGGCTAAGAGGGCCGTCGAGGTGTCCTCCAATCCCGGCATACCTCGCCTCACCGCCGCAGTAATCGTATCCGCGCCGAGGCGACGCGTTTCCCCGTCGGAACGCCCGAGCGCTTCTAACCACAGCGGCTTAAGTAAACCGGAAAATGCTGGCGAATATTTTGAAAGAAGGGTTTCTGGATCCTGATACATCACATCGTCGACTCTGAGTTCCGCGCGCAGGCACGTGCTTCGGCCTGCGGAACCTGACCAGCTGACGCAGAACAAAACTGCGATTGTAAACCGTTTGCCGTCAAACATGTTCCCACCAGGTAGTCGAGCTATAAGGGTGTTTGGGAATTTTCGAGAAACATCAGGTGGGACGCATGAGTTGCCAGACTCGGACGCCCAACGTGGCCAATGCTAAGACGCTCACTGTTCCAGCAACCCACCAGCTAGACGGAATCAGGTTGTATTGCTCAAACCCGGGCATTTCGATCTTACTTAGAGCTGCCCCCATGGGATTAATTGACAGCGCCAGTTCCACGGCTTCGTGGCCGAACGGTGCCTCACGACCTAACCATACCAGCAACGGTCCAAGAAACAGGACCATAAGAACGACGTAGACCGTCATGGTAGACACGGCAGTCTTGGAAAAAAGGCTGCCAACGGCAGCACTAATCGCCAACGTATACACGGCCGTGATTAGTAAACTGAGTAATACATAATAAACTTGCAACCACATTGTCGGCTGAATGTAAATCATCACTAGGTAACCGGGTAGCGTGGCCATTAAGACTAATAGCAATGTCCAAATCACACTGGCCAACTTCCCAGTCACGATGCGAATGCCGGACAATCGAGTCACTCGAAGTAGATCCCAACCACCGCTTTCACGTTCGGAACTGATCAGTCCAGCTGCCAAACTTGGCGTGATCAGCACCACTAAGATTACCTGCAACATAACCATCAGGCCACCGATAGTAGAGACTCCCCAATCCATCGTCTTGGTGGTCGCGGAAAAGGTCAACAACAGTGAAATTACGGCACATACGGCCACCAGACGCAACAGCCAATGGAAGCGACCGAATCGCCGCGTCCGAAACTCTTTGACCATAATTGGGTTGAGAAAAAACGGGATGCCCGGCTTGCGGCGCTGCGGATCAACGAGGTACATCAATCTCCTGAAGCTGCGTACTACTAGTGACTGCTCGTCGGTGATCCGACCTTGCGAACGGGCCCGATCAAACAAACGATGATTGAGTCGGCTCATCGTAATGATCATCAAGGCCAGGGTGAACACTCCGCTCGCCCAAAAAAACTCCGGAATTCCGGAACCCGATTCCATCAAACCCTTGGATCCGGCACTACCGTGCCCAACAATCTCCATGACTACCGGGATGGGGGACAAGCGACGCAGCCAGTAGCTCAAGTCCGCCACCAAACCTTCTTGTCCCTGGAACAGGTAGTTTGGTCCCAAGGTCGCGAAACAGATCATGAAGACCAGCGCGTAGGTAATGCGCACCGACGCATCGGGGGTCTGAGCATGGGTGCTGACCAGGAGACCCAGGGCAACACATTCGATGGCCAGTAGGCACAGTGCTCCGTAGAGCACTCCTAAGTCTTGTTGCAGATCAATCCCACCCATAACATAGCAAGCAGCCGCGGCGGGCAAACTCGTAAGGATTAAGATGGCGGTAAATAGCAAAACTCCGCCTAGTTTGCCGAGGTAGATCGACATCGGCGTCATGGGGGAGTTCAGCAATAGCGCGAGTGTGCCCCGATTCTTCTCACGGACGATCGAGGTGGCCGGGAAAGCCGGAGCGAGTAGCAGCACACCTCCCAGTAAGCCATAGGCAAAGATCGTAAACACCTGGCGAGATTGTGCACCCGTCAAATCGACCATGCCTTCGCTTGGCCAGCGTGCCAACACCATCAGGGCAAAAGCAACCGCCAAAACGACGATTGCCGTAATGGCTCGCGGCATTCTCAGAATTCCGAAAAATTCTCGATAGGCGATCGGATTCATGCTATCTCACAATTTCCCTTACTACTTTGCTGATACAGCCTGTTCGCCGAAGATTTGACGTTCGCTGCGTGTGACCGACAAGAAGGCGTCTTCCAGATCGGTCGGTACTTCTCGAAACTGGGCCACCGTGATACGTTTGTCGATCAGTTGAGCCAAGAGACTGGACATGTCCTTATCGGTACGGCTCGTTTGGAATCGAACCATTGCTTCGGCCAGGCTACCGGCCACCGAAGGTTTTTCGCTGTCGTCCAGGGCGCTGGATACCACGGCTTCGGCGTCCGCCAACTGATTGCTATCCACCAGCTGTATTTCAAAAGTGCGGCGCTGTCGTATGTCCCGCATGATTTGATCCAGAGTTCCGAACGCTCGCAACTTTCCTTGCGTAATAATGGCGACGACATTGCAGATACGGGACAACTCCGGAAGGATGTGGCTGGTAACGATCAAAGTCTTGCCCATGTCTGCCAGGCGCAATAGTAGCTCTCGCATTTCGATTCTTGCCTGAGGATCCAAGCCATTAGCCGGCTCGTCTAGGATTAGCACTTCGGGATTGTGGAGCAATGTACGAGCGACACCAACGCGTTGCTTCATGCCATGGCTCAGACTCTCCACGTAACGATCTTGCATGTAGCCTGATCCAGTCGTCTCCAACACTTCATCGATACGTTTGGCCCGTTGGCGGCGTGGAATCCGAAAGGCGGCTCCAAAAAAATCCAAGTACTCTCGGACTCGCATATTGTCATAGCTGCCGAAAGTATCGGGCATGTAACCCACTAGGCTCTTGATCCGCCGGGCATCGCGAACGCAATCGGCTCCGGCAATTTGAGCCGACCCGCTGGTAGGCCGCATCAAACCCACCAAGATCTTGATCGCAGTCGTCTTGCCGGCCCCGTTAGGACCAATGAATCCAAGAATCTGGCCGGCATTCAAGGAAATTGAAAGCCGATCGAGTGCGGTGAACTCGCCGAATCGTTTCGTGAGTTCCTTCATTTCAATGACGGGATTCGTTGATTTCGACATAGGTTTCTACTTGCCTACAATGTCTCGCCAGTTACGCTCAGCCGAACGTAATCAATTTGCCACATCGAGTTATCGAAGGTCGCTTCCAAATCCAGGGTTTTGTTTGGATCGGGCTTGGGATTCTGAAGCATCGCTTGTGCCGTCTCCCGTTTAGATCGTTGCATATCGGTCTCGCCCACAGCAATTCCAACTCTCACACTTACCCGTTCGTCGAGAAATAGCGGACTCTCTGCAAACTCAACTTCCAAGACGCCACTTGGATTCCGAAAAGTGCGGGTAGTTTCGGTTTCCGGGCCACTTTGCAGCGAGATCCGTACTTCGCGAGAAGGCGCATTGAGGCGTACCGTCAGCAGGGCTCGTGTCAACTCACAAGGAATTACTTGCTGTGGCATTTGGAACCGCAGGTACACCTCGGTAGAGCTGGTTAGTCCTTTGACCCACTGTCCGGTTCGTGGGTCATAAACGGTCGATACACCTTGCTTACCGCTCGACACTTCTGCTCGCAGAAACGTCGCAGGAATCTGAAACGGAGTTTTAGGCGGTGTTCTTTCGAGTTGCAAGGGAATGGCAATTAGTGCGGAGCCATTGATGGCAAACCCTCCGGGGAATTTCAAGTTCGAATCGATCGGGTGACACCAAAAAAAGAAACTCGTTTGGTGTGGGTATATATTTGTGTCGTTGGGATTCAACAAATGACGCAGCACGTCTTGGCGGCGACGTTGCTCGTCCGAAAGCAAGTTGTCGCTGGAGAATTGATCGGCCGCCAAAACTTGATCTGGACGAGCCTCAAACGAACCATCGGCTGCTACCGTCGGTGCCAGTGCCGGAACAGGTGGTCCTGCGATGACAAAGTCCGTGGTCCCCTGTAGGCTGCCGAAGTCTATTTTTCCAACCAGACCTACGGGACCAAGACTGCCGGTCGCGGCAACGCGTGAGGCCAGCATGCCCGTCCCGGTCATCGACGCCAGCCCGACGGATCCGGCCAGGGTCGTTGCATTTTGCGTTTCGGTGGCGTCGCGATCCGTCCAAACTACTCGACGAGCTTCCGAATCATTGACTGAAGCCGGAAGCAACCAGATTCGCTGTTGTCCCTGTAAGCTGATTTCACGTGACTGTTGATCGTAGATCGCCGCCAGACCGTTGACCTGCACTTCATTCGTTTGAGGAGAAACTCGCAGCAATTGCCCATAGGCAATGATCGGCTTGACGCTGTTCGCATTGGTGGCCCCGACCGTGAATAATAACGCCGTGACGATTAGAGTGAGCGCAGGCACAATCCAAGCTAGCCAATCCAACCGACCGCGTCTGACCAATACCACGCCAGCACCCACCAATGCCAAGCAATAGGCGCCCAACACGCTGGCAGCGAACGAACGTTTCGGAATACGGTATCCGATCTGTTCTTGGAGCGCCGGCCGAAAACCGGTGACGTCCGGACGCCCATCACGGCCCGAGTAAAAACGCGTTGCCAAGAGCTTCAATGCCTCCATAGGTATTTCGCCCTTTTCCGCGCGCCAGCCGCGTGGTGCTAAGGCCGTCACAAGGATCTCGCCTTCTCCATACGGCATCCAAATAGCTGCCGGCCAACCATTAACGCGACTCGGCACATCCGTAGCCGAGGTTACTACCCGTACTAAATCGACCGGGACCTCGTAATCGCACTTGTCCTGTACCACATCAGGCCTAATTCTGTCGGTCGTCTCAATTACGTATTGATCGAGTTCCACTCGATCGATGATTTCCAAGTTCTCGCCATTTCCTAGAATTGCCGACACAGTTGATGGACTAACTCGGTCCAACATAATCCACAATCGTCCGCCGTCACGCACCCACGATCGCAAGGCGGATATACCCGCACAATCGTTGACAATTCGGTCACTGGTGAGAACGAACTGATCGAACCCATGCAATACTTCTGACCAGGGCGGCAAGAAATTCGCTTCGATGTCGAGCACAGTGCGACTTAGATCCGCGCAGAGTTTCGACAGGACAACCGTGTCCGAGGCGTCTGCGTCGACGTCCAGAATTATGTTTGCTTCATTGGGTAAGGGTTTTCGGAAGTAAGTCAGCGTCCGGCCCAACTCGTGATCTACAGTTAGCAAAATGTCTGACGTCAATAATTCGCCGCTACGTCGCTTCAGTACCTCTCGACCGGACGACGCGTCCAGCGAGAGCGTTGTGATACTGCGTCGCTCCTCGTTGCGAGGCACATTCTGCGGCATTCGAAACGGCAGCCAGCCGGTACGCCGCGCATGTGCGGGCACCCAAACCCGCCTGGCAAATTGCTGGCTAACCTCGGGTGTAAAGTACGCGGATACTAACCCCTCGCCCGCCTCGTCGGTTGAGTTTTTAGCGATCAGGCTTAGAACGGACCAAGTATTGGGTTCATGTCGGCGAAATTCCGAAGAATTCAAAGAAACCACGACCTTGTCGGGATTCTTTGATTCCTGCTCTTGAGCGACTAATCCTGGATCGCGCAGCAAGCACGCGACGATTACGAAATACCACTGCCAAGAATGGGACATCACCTGAATCTATACCTTTCACAACAAATGGGATTCCAACATTAACCGCGCACCGCACCAAATGCAATTCTCGTCTTGCATTCGTTACTAGTTCAGAATCGCCTCAGCCCAATCGATCCTCTCGATCGGGCAATCGATCCGAATCTTCTATTCTGAACTCGCCTGTTGAACTGCTGAAATGTGCGACGACAATTGTAGCGTAGCGGCGAGCGTCCTAGCTTGTAGTGACGGTTTATGCCCTAAATGCAATTAAAAAGAAAGCGGCTCGCGACCACAAAGACGCTTGTCATAAGGCTAGAGGGGGCCAACATGAATGACGAAGCTACCTATATTTGCGATGCGTGTGGCGAGGAAATCGTGATTCCGGTCGACGTCTCGCAGGGAGAGACTCAGGAGTTCGTAGAGGATTGTCCTGTTTGCTGCCGACCGAACGTGATCCATATTGAGTTATCGGAGGACGGCGAGGTGCGGGTGTGGGCAGAACGCGAATAACTGAGTGTGGCACGTCCCTAAAAAATAATCGATGCATGTAGTGACACGCTGGAAGCCAATTCCACGGCGTGTTGTTGAGAAACGGATTATCTATGCAAGAGAAACAGTTATCTAAATTCGGCCAACGAATTCTGAACCGACGGGATTTCGTGAGCTACTCAGCTACGGGGCTCGGGGGTGTCGCGTTTGCCCATCTGTTAGCCGAGGAACGCCTGTTGCTCGCCGTTGACAGCGATCCGACTGAACGGGACCGGTCGCCTATCCGGCCTCAAATCGATCCGGCAAATCCGTTTCTGCCGCGAACCGCGCACTTTGCCGCCAAGGCCCAGCGAGTGTTGATGATTTTTTGTTCGGGAGCCCTAAGCCATGTCGACACGTTTGATTACAAGCCAGAACTGATTAAGCGGCACGAGCAGCCGATGCCTGGCGCATCGAAGTTAGTAACTTTTCAAGGAGAACAAGGCAATCTGACTCGACCGATCTGGCCATTTAAACCCCGAGGTGAAAGCGGCAAGATGATCAGTGAGTTGCTTCCTAATCTTGCTGAGCTGGCCGACGAACTGTGTTTCATCCACTCCATGACGGCCAAAAGTAACACGCATGGTCCTGCTGAGAACCAGATGAGCACCGGTTACACGCTGGACGGATTTCCCGGGATGGGCTGCTGGGTTACCTACGCATTGGGTTCCGAGTGTCGCAACCTCCCGGCTTTTGTAGCAATTCCTGATCCGCGCGGCGTACCTCAGGTGGGATCCAATCATTGGAACTCGGCGTTGCTCCCCTCCGTGTTCCAAGGTGCGGCTTTCAATGCCGACCGTCCGATACCCCACTTGGCTCGCCCGGTAAGCATATCCGAGCAAGCCGATCTGGCGACACGCGAGTTTCTAACTTTGCTTAACGAGCGACACGCGGCGGAGCATCCAGGCGATAGTGACTTGGTGGCCCGCATCGCCAGCTATGAAATGGCTGCCAAAATGCAATTGGCGGCTTCCGAGGTGGGAGATATGGCCAGCGAGAGTCGAGCCATTCATGAGGCGTATGGCACGGGTGACCCGAACAAGAACAAGGCTCGATTTGCCAGTAACTGCTTACTCGCTCGACGGCTGCTCGAACGGGGTGTGCGATTCGTCCAGCTATTCAACGGCTCTTATGCGATGGGAGAAGGCGTGGGTAACTGGGATGGCCACAAGACAATCCAATCCCAGTACAACATTCATGCTCCCATCCTGGATCAGCCGTGTGCTGCTTTGCTGCGCGATTTACGGGATCGTGGCCTCTTAGCAGATACGCTCGTGGTGTTCGTGACCGAGTTCGGCCGCATGCCCACGTTTCAGAAAGGGGCCAGTGGTCGCGATCACAATCCGCACGGCTTCACTGTTTGGTTAGCTGGTGCGGGAGTAAAGCGGGCCTTTTCATATGGCGCAACCGACGAGTTCGGTTACAAGGCCACGGAGAACGTGACGTCGATCTATGATTTGCATGCGACGATCTTGCATTTGGTAGGGCTCGATCATGAACGGCTCACTTATTATCACAACGGTATCGAACGTCGCTTGACCGATGTGCACGGCAAAGTCATTTTCGACGTTCTGGCGTGACTTGTTCGTTCGTACTCGTACTCGTAC
>JANNPR010001141.1:0-2681 GCA_031400345.1 Planctomycetota bacterium
CCAAGCGATCCTCTCCACGTAACTAACTTGCCCTCGGCTAACTTGCCCTTTGCTAACTTGCCCTTTGCCAACTTGCCCTCTGCCAACTTGCCTGACAGGATCACTAGGTTAACCGCTAGCACAAGGCCTTGCCCGCATTCCGGCAATTCCCCTTGCGGGGCGCGACGGCAGGGATCCAAATGGACGCTGTCTGATCCATGGGCTACTTTTTATGCCAAATTGGCTCCAATTCGTCAGAGAATTGTTTGCGAATACCATTGTCACTGAGAATATCGTCAGTCGCCTCAAGCACTTCCGCGCGGCGGAATATCAATCGTTCGGTGTCGCGGTCTACGAAATCGAACTCGATGAATTCGCCTTTTGCGTCACGCAACACTTCGACGAGGTGAGTTAAATTTTGAATGGCAGTACCATTTACGGATTTGATGCAGGCGCTGAACGGTTGGCTATATCCTTTGGTAATTCTGTGCGAGAACATGGGGGACGAGATGACGACCAGTTCCTCTCCTGAAAACGTGGGGAGATCTTGCAGGCGAGTGAAAATGGGACTGCCTCGGACCATCATCAATCCGCCTGCCCTACCTACAGTTCCCATAAACTCGCGTGAAACGGCAGAAAAAACCAGCGGCCCATAGATGAAATATCGTGGGTAGGTGCCACGTAAGGGCGGGATCAGTTCAGGCCGATGCGTTGTTGTCGGCACTTCTATGTCGAGTGACTTGCCATCACGCAAGATCTTCAATTTGATTTTTCCGTCCTTTGCTAATTTCGGAACGAGATAGGTAAATGGCAAAGTTAGTTCGTCCGACACCTTCACCTTTGAAGTTTGATCTAACACTTGATCGCCAATTTGAGTGATCACGTCGCCCACTTTGAGGGCGCCATCATTCGCTCCAACCGCGCGGGTAAGCATGGCGCCGCCAAGTCCGCGCATCAGTCCTAGCTTAGCGCGCAAGGCATCGTTTTCGACGGTTTGTAGCTCGCCCATCAGTTGGGCCTTTCCGCTATAAGTTCCATCTTTCGCATCTTCGAGAAAGGTGGCCACTTCTTCTACCGGAATGAGATAACCGACGTTTTCTGCCTGTTGTAGTACCTGAAACGCGACTCCCACCAACTTACCGTCTGAGACAGCCGGCCCCCCGCTGTTTCCTGGATTGAGCGCCGCATCGATTTGAACTCGCAAACCGGTCGAACCAGTTCCATACCGAGTAAACTCGATCCGTGAGATGATTCCTTCAGTGACTGATAGCTGCTCGCCACCTACCGGAAACCCATACACGTTTACCGGACTCTTCGCCTTGGGTAGCTCGTTGAGGACCGGTATCGCCGGACGATTTTCAAAGAAGCCCGGCTCGTCAACCTTCAACACTGCGAGGTCCATATCGGTGGACAGGACCTCGACGGTGGCTTCGTACTTCTCCGCAGATTTATTGGGTTGGATGTATATTTGACTGGCGTACTCTACGACATGAGCGTTCGTGAGCAAACGCTGTCCATCGATGACAAAACCCGTACCGGAGGCGTCAGCCGGGCTGGCTTTCGTCCAAGGTTGTAGCAGATTGGGTGCGCGTCGAGTGACCGTTACCCTCACAACGGAATCACTGATGGCGGGATCGGCGCTGACCGCAATGGTCGGATATGCGGCAGCGATCAGGAGTGCGAAGGCAAAGATTCTCATGGACAAGCCTGTTTGCGGAAAAGCCTAGGGGAAAGCCTGAAGATTACATCGCGATAACGGAATATCGTAGCCGATTCTGAACGGTGAAACAGCTTACAGCAAGATCACGGGCTGTTTTTCATTCGTTCAGCTTCAAGTCGCGGGCGCGTACCTGATCTCGAGTTGGCCCGAGACGATCCGTAGGTGGATACGCGGGTGATTCCCATTCGATCGAGGCTTGACATCCAGTGAGAATTTACTTGAGTTTCAAGATTTGGAACAGGTTATTGAACTGGTCAGTCCATAACGGCACTGCGGCCAGGTTAGGATGCAATAATTGAAGCGATGGTCCAATGGTGTTGTGAGTCATGAATTCCTTATTGCGGGAGAGCAACATCCATTGCGACGACAACGTGTGAGTCAGCGGATCGTCAGAGTTACAGACGAACCCGTCGCTCATTCCGTGATATCGCCCCAGCCGGGCGACCACGGGAGGCAGCTTCAAGTGCCGGTTACTGGTGTGTACTGCGATCACACCAGCCGGATGCATGTGGCTCAAATACACTTCAAACGCCTCACGCGTGAGCAAGTGGGCCGGTATCGCATCGCTGCTAAATGCATCTAAAACCAATACGTCAAAATGCTGCGGGGTCTCTCGCTCCAAGGACAGCCGCGCGTCCCCCAAAATCACGTCGACCTTGGCTGCCGATTCGTCCAAGTACGTGAAGTGTTTTCTGGCGATATCGCAGACTACCGGATTGATCTCGTAAAAGCGAAAGTAGTCGCCCTTGTGTCCGTAGGTGGCCAGTGTGCCACAACCCAGTCCGACAACGCCGATGCGCACATTGCCCAGTTGTTGGAAATGCTTAATCGATACGCCGACGCCGCTCTTTTCCGAGTAGTACGTCGTGGCCAGTTGTTTCATCCCTGGCATGAAGAACTGAAATCCATGCACTGTGGTACCATGGACCAGCTTGCGGGCGATCGTCTTTCCGTCCTTGTCCGCGAAATCATCTACCCGCAA
>JANNPR010001190.1:0-2173 GCA_031400345.1 Planctomycetota bacterium
CGCACATCGCATCCAAGTCAACACGCATGATGAGGTGGCGGAGTTGGCGCGAGCTATGAATGAAATGACCGCGCGCTTCCAGGAGATCTGCGACGACCTGGACTCGCAGGTTCAACAGCGGACTAAAGAAGTCGTGCGCAGCGAACAGTTGGCAAGTGTTGGCTTCTTAGCGGCGGGCGTAGCTCATGAAATCAACAACCCGCTCGCGTCCATCGCCTGGGCCGCGGAGTCGCTTGAATCTCGTGTTCATGACATCATCCAAGCGGACGATCAATTGCCTGATGACTCGCACAATCAGGAAATCATCGTGCTCCGCAAGTATCTCCGTCGCATTCAGGATGAAGCATTCCGCTGCAAGGGCATCACGGAGAAGCTTCTTGACTTTTCTAGACTGGGGGATCGGCAAAAACATGATACGGATCTCTGCATCTTGATCCGAGATGTCATTGAGATGGTCAAGCATCTTGGCACGTATCGTAATAAACACATCACATTCCAAGGCAATGAAGAAGTGTTGGCGAAGGTCAATCCGCAAGAGATCAAGCAAGTCGTTCTGAACTTGATTACTAACGCCTTGGATAGTCTCGATCCAGCTGGGATCGTCGAAGTGGACCTGAAAAAAACAGCGGGAAATGCCGATCTGATCGTCAGCGACAATGGTTGCGGTTTGACGGAGGAAGTCCGCGAACACTTATTCGAACCCTTTTTTACTCGCCGCCGCAATGGCCAGGGAACCGGTCTGGGACTGTCCATCACGTATCGCATTGTTATCGATCACGGCGGGACGATCCGAGCACACAGTGAAGGACCCGGCAAAGGCACGCAATTTCGAGTCACTATTCCTTTGATCGAAGCTGTTACGAATTATGAAAGACAAAGAAGTCAACACGCCGCGTAACTGTCTCAAAATCTTGTTCGCCGACGACGAATCGTCGCTTCAGGAGTTGATGAGCTTGGAATTGCCGCGGATGGGGCACGAGGTGACGGTTTGTCCCGACGGCTTTACGGCGTTCGCAGCGCTCGAGCGAAACACATACGATTGCCTAATTGTGGACCTGGATATGCCGGGCATGTCAGGAATCGAAGTAATCGCGAAGGCGAAAAGCCTCACGCCGGACGTCGAAGCGGTAGTGCTTACTGGTAAATCGTCGCTAGAGACTGCCATCGCGGCATTACGGCAAGGCGCCTTCGACTACCTAACCAAACCATGCAAACTAGCCGATCTGAATAGGCTGTTAAAGAAGATTTCGGAGAAACGTGAGCTACTCAATAAATGCCGAGCGTTCGAAAGTCGCCTGAAGCGAGCCGAAGGCGCCACCAAACTCGTCGGCACGAGTTCGGATATGGAAAGGGTTCGCCGACTGATCGCTAAAGTCGCGCCCACCAACTCGACTGTCTTGATTTTGGGAGAGACCGGCACTGGCAAAGAGCTCGTTGCCCGGGCCGTACACGAACAGAGCCTCCGGGCAGACAAACCATTCGTCGCCATTAACTGCGGTGCCCTTCCCGAAAGCTTGATTGAAACTGAGTTGTTCGGACATCGCAAAGGTGCTTTTACGGGCGCCGATGAGCATCGAGTCGGCTTGTTTGAAGTGGCCAACGGAGGTTCGATCTTCTTAGATGAAATTGGCGAACTACCGAAAGCGATGCAGGCAAAACTACTGCGGGTCCTCGAAAGCGGCGATATCCGCAGGGTGGGAGACAATGAATCCTTTAATGTGGACGTTCGCGTAATCTGCGCTACCCTTCGAAACTTGGAAGAAATGACTGCAGCTGGCGACTTTCGCGAAGACTTGATGTTTCGGATCAACACGTTTGAAATCACTCTGACACCCTTGCGTCATCGAGTCTCCGATATTTCCGAATTGGCGCATCATTTGTATCGGCGATACCGTCCGGGAACGCGGCCCGAAGATACCTTCTTCACTCCGGACGCAATTGAAGCGCTGGAAGCTCATGTCTGGCCGGGAAACGTTAGAGAATTGGGCAACGTAATAGAACATGCCACCATCCTTTGCGATCGACCACCCATAACGGCTGAACATCTGCCTCATCGCTTTGCATCTAGAGCGCTTAAGACCAAGCCGATCGGACCCATACTGTTGCGCGATTTGGAAATGCAAGCCATCTTCGAAGCTCTGGAGCGGCATGGCGGAAACAAACCCTCCGCAGC
>JANNPR010001193.1:0-3088 GCA_031400345.1 Planctomycetota bacterium
CCGGGCCGGCCACGACGACTTCAAAGCCATCTTCTGGCAATCGAAAGTATGGATAGAAAGTGTCCAGAGCTTCTGTCGCGTCGCCTAGAGGCATCAAGATTTTCGGCATGGCGATATTCGGTATTATGAATCTATGGAATCAAGACCACTTAAACGACTCTACCAAACATGCCAGGATACTCAACCTCTAGGAAGACCCGCACGAGAAAACGCCGGCGCAATCTTTTCGTAACACTGCCGCGCCGAGGCGATCGGGTCGTAACCAGGGCGGGAATGGAGCTGACCGCTAACCTCGACGATTACGTCACCGGAATACTTCGCCTGGCGAAGTAATGAAAAGTATCCGTGGTAGTCAATCGTCCCATCTCCGGGCAAAGCAAATTGGAACTTCTTAGCATCTCCACTCCCATCCTTGATGTGAATGAAGGCGCACTCATCAGCTAATTGACGATACGAATCGTTAAGGGTCAAACCGCGCAGTTGGAAATGGCTGAAATCATAGACGGCCTTAAGCCATCGGCTACCGACTTGATCTAACAGCCAGCGGATATGTTCCGGTCGATGTGCAGCGCCGCCGACGTGTGCTTTAATGGCGATCCGGGTCTGGGTTTCTTCTGCAACTTTGGCCCACTCATTCAGTCGCTCGGCCATGCGCGATTTGACCTTTTCCCAATCATCCGGGCGGCCACCCAAGATGGTCTCGATGAGTGGCGGCCGATCCTTGGCAAGTTCTAGGCCAAGTTCAGCCGCCGATCGAAGCCGTAATAAATTAGGTTGGCTGTCTTCCGCAAGCAAATCCAAGTTCTCCATAAGCGATGTCAATCGCAACTTGGAAGCGCGGAGCAAGTCCTTAACACGCCGTCGAGCCGCTTGGTCTAATTGGTCAGGATCGCAAGCCCAGCCAGACATAGCCGGCAACTCAACACAATCAAAACCGATGCCAGAACAGATTCGAAGCGCATCTTCAATGGGAAGCGACTTCATGCCGTACAGGCTGAATCCAAATCCAACCGTATGTCGCTCTTCCGCAGCTTGAACGTGAACACCACAGTTAGAACTGCTCACCGCGAGCAACAAACTGTTTCGAACGAAATCGCGTCGTCGCATGGTATTTGCTGAGGCTCGGGGATGAGGACTAGGAAAGAAGCCGCTCGAATTTAGACTCTATGGGCGGGAGTTACCAGGTTGTGACGGCGTGCAAGAGCCGACAGGTCGCTCGCCGACGTATAAAGACGTTTGCGCAATCCGAATGGATGGCAGTTTCAAGTTGGTCGGAGTCGTCGTATTCTTGTCCTGCGGACAACCCTCGATGGTGCTTCAACAGGATTTGACTATGCGTCATTTAAATGAATGGTGTCCCAAACGAAGCCGCTTTGCCGGTTGCGTGGGAATCATCTTCTCCATTGGTGTCTCGGCGAACGCTTGGGCTCAATCGCGTCCTAATGCGATCGACGACCGGTTAACCGTGGAACTGTTTGCTTCCGAACCGGACATTATGACTCCCACGGGTATCGCTGTGGATAACAAGGGCCGCGTGTATGTTGCGGAAAGCCATACGCATTTTCGCCCTGACGACTACGACGGCCCTCGCACCGACCGAATTCTGATTCTTGATGATACCGATGGAGATGGAAAAGCCGACAAACGATCGGTGTTTCATGAGGGCTTCATTCACATCATGGATATCGAATTCGCACCGGATGGCGAGTTGTTTGTCGCAACCCGAATGGATATCCACCGGGTGCTCGACACCGACGGCGACGACCGTGCGGATCGGGCCGAACTCGTAGTCAAACTGGAGACCGAAGGAAATTATCCGCACAACGGACTGTCAGGACTGGCATTCGATTTCCGTGGCGCATTGCACTTCGGCTTGGGAGAGAACCTGGGAAAACCCTATGCCTTGCATGGGACGGATGGAATTCGTATCAGCGGAGGCGGTGAAGGAGGCAGCACATATTATATCGAGGCCGATGGCAGCGGATTACGGCGATTCTCCACCGGCTGGTGGAATCCGTTCGGCATGTGTGTCGATGCGTTTGGCCGAGTGTTTGGGACCGACAACGATCCAGACTCATCTCCTCCCTGCCGATTGATTCAAGTTGTATCGGGTGGAAATTACGGCTACGAATTTCGCTACGGCCGCAGCGGCTTGCATCCGCTGACAACCTGGAACGGGGAACTACCTGGTACGCTGCCGATGATATCGGGGACCGGAGAAGCCCCCTGTGCGATCATCTCCTACGAGTCCGGGGCGTTTCCGGAGGAATACTGGGGCCAACTTTTTCTAGCCAGTTGGGCGGATCATCGCATCGAACGGTATGAGCTGATTCAAAAAGAATCGGCAGGTCTGGTTCAAGCCTCGCGGCACATCCTAATCGAAGGGCCAGATGACTTTCGTCCTGTCGATCTTGCCGTGGCACCCGATGGGAGCGTTTTTGTAAGTGACTGGGTTTCGAGCAGTTACTCATTGCACAAATTAGGGCGCATCTGGCGAGTTCGCCCAAAGGGGAAACTTCAACAATCGATGGCGAAGTCACCTGAAAATTCCACAAGCCTGGATCGCGCTGTCCGAGAAAGAGCAGGCAAATTCGCGTCCAAGTCACCGGACGGTATGGCACGCCTTCGTGAGCTCGCCCGAATAAATCCAAACGCACGAGTTCGTGCCACCGCATGTCAGGCACTTATTGCCGCCCGAGACGCGGATTTCGACTGGCTTTCGGTGGCGAGCAAAGATCGGGATCCAAGGGTGCGCGCATCGGTCGTTCGTGCTCGTGTGGAATTAGAATTGGATGTCACGGAAGTATTGGCGACCTCGCAGCCACAAAATGTGCGCGCGGAAGTTGTTGGGAGTTTGTCGTTCGCCAAGTTCCCAGCTGAATTCTTGGCCGCTTGGAATTCGAAAGATCCCTTAGTCCAACACGCGGTTGTCGAAGCCGTGTCGAACATTGATAAGGAGCCAGCAGCGACATACTCCGAGCTTGCTAGGGATTACCCACTGTTAGCCGTGTTGGCATGGCAAAGGTGGTTGTGCGTCTTGATGACCTCCTCGAGATCGAGGTCGCGCACGCCGTTCGACTTCGTGAGC
>JANNPR010001205.1:0-2917 GCA_031400345.1 Planctomycetota bacterium
TGACCCGGCGCCTGATAGTGCCACATTTCAACAATAAATGCACCCATAACCGCCACGACAAAGGATAGCGCCAACCAACCCAGCCGGCCGATGGGACAATGAACGGGGTACGATCCGAACAGCTCCCAGACAAGTGGCACACACGTAGCCGAAAAAACAGCCAAACTGGCGATCATTGCCGCCATTTTTGATGGCCGACCGTCTCGGACGCCAATCATGTCCAGTAACTCGCCCGCCGCCGCCGCCACCATTAAAAGACCAACAGGAACTAACCAAATGCCCGGCGCTCCACCGTTCCGCCAAAAATCGAGGGCTAACAACCCGAACAAGGGAACCAAGATGAAAGTCGCAGCCAGCAGGCGCCATCGCAGCACACGCGTTCCCCTACTGTGATATTCCACCAAATCGACGATCGCGAGATGCATAGTCGCGAATAGCAGCGTGCAAGTCGCCAATCTGGAAGTCGGGCCAACACAAATCCGAGACCCAAAGCTCGGCATAGCTAATCTGCCACAACAGAAAATTACTCACCCGCATCTCCCCAGCTGTGCGGATGAGCAGATCCGGATCCGGCATTCCCGCAGTGTACAAGTAACTGGAAACAACCGCTTCGCTAATGGCATCCAGCGACAACTTACCGGATGCAACTTCTGCCGCAATCCGCCTCACCGCGTCAACCATTTCAGACCGCCCGCCGTAGTTGATCGCCAAACAAAGTCTCGTGCCGGTGTTGGATGAACTCAGGTGAATCGTCTTGTCGATTTCGCGTTGAACCTCTTCGGGGATTCCCTCGCTCCGGCCAATAATCCGCACCACGATGTTCTGCTCCATGATCGTGGCACGCTCTTCGATCATGTATTGTTCCAGCAAATGCATTAGAAAGTCGAGTTCCCCTTGTGGGCGTTTCCAATTTTCACTGGATAGACAAAACAGCGTGAGCTGTTCGATTTTCAAGCGAGCACACTCTTCGACGGTGCGGCGCACGCTGGCGACACCTTGACGGTGTCCTTCAATGCGAGGCAGCTGGCGGCGTCGCGCCCAACGACCATTTCCGTCCATGATCGCGGCGATGTGGCGAGGTAGTCGTTCCGGAGAAACGTTGATTTCCGTATCCGGTCGCAATTCGGCTGGCAACACCAAAGCCTCCACCCCAGCAACTCGATTTACAAAACAAAGATCGTCTGATCGCGATCTGGCCCAACCGAAACGATTTCGACCGGCCGACCCACTAGATCACTCAGTCGTTGTAAGTACTGGCGAGCTCCCAGCGGTAACTCTGCGAAGTTTCGCATTTTCGAAACATCCGTCTCCCAGCCCGGAATCGTTTCATACACTGGCTGGACGCGGCGGAGATCATCCGCATGGCTGGGAAACTGAGTAATCCGACGGCCGTCAAGGTCATAAGCCACGCAGACTTTTATTTCGGGCAACTGGCTCAGCACGTCTAACATCATAACTGACAGACAATCCACTCCACTCAACCTGGCAGTGTATCGTACTGCTACCGCGTCGAACCAACCACACCTGCGGGGCCGTCCCGTAGTCGTGCCGTATTCGTTTCCCAATTCCCGAATGCGTTGGCCAACTGCATTGTCTTGCTCGGTAGGAAACGGCCCACCTCCAACTCGAGTGGTATATGCTTTGACGACCCCAATCACCTTCTTTATCCATCGACCCGGTACGCCGGAGCCTGCCGAAACGCCCAGACCCGAGCTGTTGCTGCTCGTCACGAAGGGAAATGTTCCATGATCAATGTCGAGCAACGCTCCTTGAGCGCCTTCGAAAAGAATCGGGCGGTTGCCTTCCGCGGCATCCAGCAAGAAGGCGGTGGTGTCGGCGACGTGCGGGCGCAGTCGTTCTGCGTACCCCCGATACTCCTCGAAAATCTGGGTCGCGTCGAGCGTGGTGTTTGCCTGCCCATTGACGCTTGAAAGCCATTGCAGCTTGCTGCTTACAATCTGTTCGACTCGATGACGGAATTCGTCCCGATACATGTCTCCCAAGCGGACTGCATAAGTTCGGCCCACTTTATCTCGATAGCAGGGGCCAATTCCGCGAAGCGTGGTGCCGATGTTTTCGCCACTGATGGGATGTTCGTTCAGGGCGGCGTCCTCGGCTAAATGCCAAGGAAACACCACGTGCGCTCGATCGCTGATCATCAAGTTGCTTCCGACCGCGACGTTGCGAGCTACCAAGGAATCGATCTCCTGCAGCAACGTCCGAGGATGCAACACGACACCCGGTCCCACTACATTCATCACCTGCGGACTGAGAATCCCGCTGGGAATGTGGTGCAGCTTGTATTTTTCGTTACCGATAACGACCGTGTGACCTGCGTTTGCACCACCTTGGTATCGCACTACAATTTCAAAGCGCGGCGTCAGTAAATCGACGAGCTTTCCTTTGGCTTCATCTCCCCACTGCAAACCAATCACACAGGTTCCGGGCACAGTTCGTCTCCCACGGCCAGAAAGATCCAATTCAAACGCCGCAGTCTATTCAGCACCTAGCCGAGTGGTCAAGTTGCGGACAAACAGAAGAAATCGTCGCAGCACGGTTTTTGCGTGCCACTGGCCGCCGCCGGAGTTGAGTTAGACGAGTTCGTTTTTCCCTTGCTGCCTACATTCACAGGGATCCTCCATTTGCGGAACCAGCGACTTCAGCAAGAGATTCAACTACAAGTTCAACAACAACAGCTTCAGATTTCGACGATTTTGATGCAGCAGACTAGGCAACAAACGGTGCCGCGAAACGATCAACGCCCTCCGCAGTCAAAATAGCTGCGGCGGTTCCGCCAAACACAAGAGGGGTCTGGACGCTTTTGCTGGAACGGCAGAAGCATAAAAGGGGTCCGGCTCGTACACTGTTCGGCGTTTTTGAGAAAATGAAACGGCTCGATGCAAAATGATTCCGAGAA
>JANNPR010001213.1:0-4905 GCA_031400345.1 Planctomycetota bacterium
CACGCCGACTAGGATTGGTGGTAATAGCTTTCGGCACTACGAGGCTGTTTTCTAGGCTGCCAGTACGTCGTCGCTTGCCGATCGAATTGTCGATCCAAAGCGTCGCGGCGTGCGATTTTAAAGGCGATTCCGATCGGTAAGAACACTCCCACGTAGATTAGAAACATCGCCAATTCGCCAACGACCATTCCAATCGGTGTGGCAATTAAGGTTAATGCGAAGAACATAGGTTTTATCGCATTA
The DNA here is from genome assembly GCA_031400345.1 of Planctomycetota bacterium. Classification (GTDB taxonomy): domain Bacteria; phylum Planctomycetota; class Planctomycetia; order Pirellulales; family Pirellulaceae; genus JANNPR01. The sequence continues at coordinate 244 of JANNPR010001213.1, forward strand.
GGTCGTATCCATCCAGTGATGCCGATCAACAGGCCGACTATGGCAGCTACACCAACGACGAGTGGACTGCCAATCCACAGCCAACCCAGAAACGGTAAAGCGAAAAGGCAAATAACTCCAAACTGGCGCAGCTGGCGGTCTGTGGGATTCCAGTTAATCTCTACAAGTTTCATGATTTGTCTGCCGTCTGATCCTCAATCAAGCTGGAATTGGTGAAGGTGCTCTTGTCGCTCCGCTTCGGTTATTTGCCGACCTTGTTGTTCTTTAAGCAGAATTTGCCGGCCCAAAACCAGCACGTCCATGTCGGTCAACATGAAGCATCGATACGCGTCTTCGGGGGTACAAACAATCGGCTCGCTGCGCACGTTAAAACTGGTGTTGATTAGTACCGGGCATCCGGTTTTCTCATGAAAACGAGTCAACAACAAATGTAAAAGCGGATGGCGATTCCGATCCACCGTCTGCACTCTTGCCGAATAATCGACATGCGTCACCGCGGGTATGGTCGAGCGCGCGTAACGCAGCTTGTCGATGCCGAAAGCCTGTTGCTGTTCAGGATCCTGATCGATGCGAAAATCCTCACGCACGGGGGCCACGAGTAGCATATACGGGCTGTCTTCATTGGGGCGCATTTCGAAATAGCGATCGACATGCTCCTGCAAGATGATGGGTGCAAAGGGCCGAAATGACTCCCGAAACTTGATCTTCAAGTTCATCAGGGATTGCATTTTCTTGCTGCGAGCATCTCCTAGGATACTACGAGCTCCCAATGCCCTGGGGCCGAATTCCATGCGTCCCTGAAACCAGCCGATGACCTTTTCCTGAGCCACCAAGTCGGCAACTTCGTTGCAAAGTTCTTCATCCGTTTCATAGGAATTGTAAGTTGCATGTTGGCCTGACAGTGTGCGACGAATTTCGTCATCGGAAAACTGTGGACCTAGAAACGAGCCGCTTTGGCTGTCGCCGCGCCGAGGTGTTCTAGGCCGTTCTAGAAGTTGATGCCAGATGAACAGAGCCGTCCCCAACGCACCGCCTGCATCCCCCGCGGCCGGCTGAATCCAGATGTTCTCGAACGGGCCTTCACGCAAAATCCGCCCATTCCCGACACAGTTCAACGCCACACCACCGGCGAGTACCAAGTTCTGCATGCCTGTTCTGTCATGGATGTGGTGGGCCATGCGAAGCATGATCTCTTCGGTTACCGCTTGCACCGACGCCGCCAAATCCATGTCGCGCTGAGTAACTCTGGATTCCGGGCTACGCGGTGGTCCGTCGAAGAGCTCGTCGAATTTCTTCGAAGTCATCCTCAACCCCTGGCAGTAGCTGAAGTACTGCATATCCATGCGAAAGGACCCATCTGGCTTTAGGTCCAACAGGTGGTCGAGGATTTTTTGTTGATAGATCGGCTGACCGTAGGGTGCGAGGCCCATCAGCTTGTATTCGCCGCTGTTTACCCGAAAGCCGGTGTAGTACGTAAATGCCGAGTAGAGCAGGCCGAGTGAATGCGGGAAACGAATTTCATCCATCAATTCGATTTTGTTTCCACGCCCGACGCCCATGCACGTCGTGGTCCATTCTCCTACGCCGTCCAGAGTCAGGATGGCTGCTTCCTGAAACGGTGAGGGAAAAAACGCACTGGCGGCGTGTGATTCGTGGTGGTCCGTAAAAACATACCGTCCTGGATAGCCACCATGTAACCCCCGAGCAATCTCACGAGGCAAATGGAGTTTCTGCTTCAGCCATAGGGGCATCGCCTGTCGAAACGACCGATAACCGGCCGGCACGAAGGCTAAATACGTTTCAATTAGCCTTTCAAATTTTGTCAGTGGCTTGTCGTAAAACCCTACATAATCCAGATCGCCGGGAGTGATGCCCGCTTCTCGTAGACAGTAGTCGACGGCGTTCTGCGGGAAGTCGTAATCGTGCTTCTTGCGAGTAAAGCGTTCCTCCTGGGCGGCTGCTACGATTTTCCCATCCACCACCAGCGCGGCGGCCGAGTCATGATAGAAAGCGGAAATACCGAGAATCGCTGTCATCTGGAGTGAGTCTCTCTTCGGATTCTCACGAGCGGTTGGCGCCCGGGCTTTACTTGAAATGCACTTAACGCCGGAGAGGATCGAGGGGAGGCATTAGGTGGCATATCACTGTAGTCTGGCTACATCGGGAGTCCAATACGAAAGACCAATAAGCAGCGCTAGTCTTTAGGGTTCCAGGCGCAAAGCCGAGAAGTATACTACACTGCACTCGCTGTTCCCCTCTCGAAAATCTTGTAGTTAATATGGGCTGTAATGTCTTATTACGCGAACATCACGCGAAATGACCCGAATCCGATAAAGCGACTCATACACCAGCGCCGATTCGAGGATGCCCTACGACTCATCGCAGATCAAACTGCTCCAAAAGTGATTATCGATTTCGGCGGAGGCGACGGCGAATTCTGCAAACGACTCGCCCTGCGGTTCCCATCGACTCGAATTATCTGCTTCGAGCCCACCCAATTCTTGAGGGCCGATGCTGAGGCGGCCTTGGCCCGTTTCCCCCACGCCGAAGTCAAAAGCTCGCTTTCCGATGTCCCCACAGGCATCGCCGATGTCGTGTTTTGTATGGAGGTGTTCGAGCATTTGCCCGAACAGGAAACTCGGCAGTCGTTCGACGCGATCGACAGTTTGCTGCAACCCGAGGGTCGGGCAATTATTGGCGTGCCCGTCGAGGTGTTCCTTCCGGCGTTCCTCAAAGGCATGTTTCGAATCGTACGACGTTACGGTGAAGTTGACGCGACCGTGTGGAATGTGGTTCGCGCCTCGGTTGGTGCGCCTCCGCGCGATCGTCCTGTGGGCGAGATCGCAGAAGGATTTCCTTACCACTTTAAGCACATGGGGTTTGATTACCGCAAGTTTGCACAAAAGCTTCGCAAACGATTTTCACTTAAGGGCGCGCGGGGGAGCCCGCTGATAGGGCTGCCAGCCTGGCTAAATAACGAAGTGTATTTCATTCTTGAGAAAGCGGCGGCTTCACCAAATGGCAAGCCGATATCCGAATAGTTAGGAACCAGCGAATGCATTTAGTTCGCCGTGTGCTGACGGCCCTCGCAAGCGGGTACGTGATTTATTTCTTTTCCGAGACGCTATTTTGGGGGCGCTTCAACCCTGAAACTCCAACCGGCGAGTTTGTGGCAGCTTGGCTGGTGTATTCCCTGATGACAATGATACTGCTCACGGTCATCAGTCGCTTCCGCGTCCGAAGTTTCTGGTCACTCTTCTTGGCAGCTTCCATCTACGGTTGGACCGCAGAAGGAATCTACGTCCAGACGATGTATGACAAGCTTCCCTCCAGTATATCTTTCACCGGTCTGGCCTGGCATGCGATGTTTTCGGTGTGCATGGGATGGTATGCCCTAAGGTGGGTTTTAGCCCACGGATCCGTTTGGCGACTGGCAACCGTGTCACTTTCGTTGGGACTGTTCTGGGGACTATGGTCGGTTTTCTGGTGGATCGAACTTGGAACCAAGACGCCCCGGGAAGAATACGTGTATTACGCAGTTCTATCTGGCATTCTGCTTGTAATCGCACTGGCACTGGAGAATGTAGTTCAACCGAAAGACTTTCGCGCATCGGCTTGGGAGGCATGGATACTGTTCGGGATCGCCGCGACATGGTTCGTGCTAATCGTTGCCGCTGCAAGTCCCTGGAAGATGTTGGTACTCGTGCCACTGATGACGGTGGTGTTTCTGGCTCTGCGCAAAAATCGGCGCGATGAAGATCGTCCTGATCTGATGCATTTCTTACGAGCGGATGTGGCATGGTATCGGTACCTGTTTGTCTTCCTAACACCGTTTTCCGCGATTGCGGTGTACTTGATCGTGTGGCTTGGAGGCCAGGGCTTACCAACGAATTATGTCGTATACGCGTTGAGTACTCCGGCCGGTTTCGTATTTTTAGTTGTCAGTCTTATTAAGGTATTTTCTCGCCGACCAAAAACTGCAGTTGCGCTGCCCCACGACAAGTTCTCGAATTCATGAATTTAACAACTCATATCGAGCAGACGCCGAGGAAGGTCGATGAACAGAGGATGCCAACGGCGGCGACTCGGAAAAAATTTGGGAACATTCAGTCACTGCGTGCCGTGGCTGTTTTGCTGGTGATTCTCTTCCACTTGGTCGCCATTGAAAACAAGTATGGAAGCCGACGTTCCAGCCTGCCGGCATGGTTTGGCTATGGAATGTCGGGAGTCGACCTTTTCTTTGTGATCAGCGGATTTGTAATGGTTACTGTCACTCGCGGTAAATTTGGCTCCCTGTCGGCCGCCGGACGATTCCTTTATCAGCGCGCGACCCGGATTTATCCACTTTATTGGATCTATAGCTTGATTGTACTTGCCGTGTTCCTGGCGAAGCCGTCACTGGTCAATTCCGCGCAGGGTAACCAAGTACACCTGATTTCGTCGTTTCTTCTTTTGCCAGATAACCTCTTGCCGCTGCTGAACGTGGGCTGGAGTCTAATACACGAAATCTATTTCTACTTAATTTTCGCTCTGTTCCTATTAGTTTGCGAAGATCGCAGCCTTCCCCGAGCTCTAATTCTGTGGACGGTTGTGCTGGTGGCGGGGCAGGCGATCCTCTACAGCTGGCCGATTTCTCTTACTCCCACGTCGGCTTTGGTCACG
>JANNPR010001195.1:0-4523 GCA_031400345.1 Planctomycetota bacterium
ACTTTGTGGGCCAGCCAAGCGGAACGTAGGGCCTCTGGTCTCCGTTGTAAGCTCGACAGCGGGCGGGCGACCAGGCTTTCCACCACGAGTACCACTGCCGTCCTTACGGGAAGCGCCGTCCTCTGAAGAGCCCTTCAATTCCGCCTGGGTAATAACAGGACTGGCAAGTGGCTCGAGAGACTCCGGTTTCCGTCCGACAACTTGACCTGCGTTCATAGCAAGTTGCGTCAAAGGTACCACGGGTTGGAAGGGCGCGCTTTCGCCGCGCGGTCCCGCGGCCTGATCGCCAATTCCGCGTTGAGTTTGTTCGCTCCGGAGCGGCGAAGTCTGCCGCAGTTCCGGAACATCCGCACGAGCTAAAGAGTCAACGAAACCCCGGATGGGCTGTCTAACGGAATCTTGCTCAATCATGCCATCCATACGCTGGTCGCCCGCAGCAGCGTCAAGAGCCGTTAAAGCCTCATACGATGGGAGCTGTGCAAAGAAGTCATCGGAAAGAGTGGCGAGGCTGACCCGGCCGTGCTTTTGATAAAGCGGTTCGGCGTCATTCTCGGATTCAAGTGAATCGCCAAAATGACCGCTGCTGGTCACCCGCACTGATGCCCTTTGATAAACTGATTGCGTGAGCGCGAAACGGGTCGGAAGCCCCTCCGTGGGCATCACATTCGAGGGCGAATAGCCGCCCCCAGATTCATGCGAGCCCAAAGCGTCAAAGTCGCCGTCAGAGAGAGTTGTTTCGCTAATGAGGAGATCGCCGATTCCCAACCCAAGCAGACTCAGCGGCGCTAACCGACGCTCGAGCCATTCGACGCGCGGACGGAATTGCCGACAGCGTTCAACAACCTTTTTCTTCATGGCTAAATCTCTCCTTGAAGAACCTGCTCGTAGTCCAGCCTGGACACGTTCGCGAGTCTTAGAACTCACCTGAATTGGTGGCCAACACAGTACGGCGAAATCCAGCCCAAGTCAAGCGCCGGCCGAACAAACGAGGGAATCCTATTGCACCGTATCGAACTTCGTTCCGTTCTTCACAGGTTCGCCAGTTGCGTAACTTGAAAGCGGCATTATTTTTCGCAGTCGGAAAGCACTGCGGTACACACGGATTCAAGATTTTCGACGCCGTTAGCGTAACGCAATCGCCGCACCGAAATGAGCTCGGCCATTTCGCCGAGTCGGTGAAAGCGGGTTGCTTCGAGGCCCAAAGAGGCAATGGCCCCCGCACAAAAGCTGTAACGGAGCATCTCTACAAAGCGTTCACGGGGTCCCAGCTCCTCGATCATCACCGTTGGTTGCAGATACGTTTCACGCTCTAACAAGTAAGCCACACCCAATGGCAGGCGCTGTTTGGCAAATGATCCCCACGCCTGCCCCACAGGCTGCAAGTGTTTTTTCAACGAAGCGTCCATTTCGCTATCCAAGGCAAAACAACTTGCCATGTCCGTGCAAAGCTTAATTTGCGGATAACCGGGAGTTGCCAAGCATGTGAAGTTCTCGATTGTCAACGGCAAGATGTCGTCCGTGACCAACGGATAGTCCTGCCAGACAAAACGAGTCGCCAGCGACGACTTTCCAGAACCGGCCATCCCGAGGAACGCTACGGCATGATCGTTAACTTGAACCGCGCTTGCATGAAGACAGGGTGAGCCTCGCATCTCAAGCAGCACAGCGCACACTGGGCCTTGAAGAAGTGACTTGACAATTGCTTCCGACGCATTCGGGTCAAGGTAACAAACGACGCGTTTGCCTTCCGAGACAAAAAAATCGGCGATCTCCGGATAGCGGAGACAGATCCAGGAGCCGTCGACGTACAAGACAGCCCCCGACGTGGGGCTGTTGTATTGTCGGGTCAGATCAGTGAGTTCGAAAGGTTGTGCGTCCGCCGAGTTCGCTCGCACGAATTCGAGATCGTATTCGTGATCGTCCACAACTCTCCCTGATAGCTCGAAGTCCGAGCTAATTCTGAGCTGGTAGAGGAAATATCGACGTGAAATGGCCCCGCGCGATTGAGTCGACATCGGCTTCCGCTTACTGCTGCGTCAATTGTGGTTCAGTCTTCCATCGTAGGATGGGCACTCTTGCCCGTCTTTTCTCGGGTCATTGGACGGGCGAGATCGCCCATCCTACGACTAATCAACAAGTGGCACAAAGGGAGTAAAGTGCCGGCGGATATGAGCATCATCGCCGATCACTTGGCTCGCATATTCAACCCAGGCGTGTGCTTCAAAGCCGCGATCGCCCGTGCGCGCACCATAGTAAATCTCGCTGGATAAACCGCGACTCCGCAGCAGCCACCAAAGGACCAGCGATCGATTCAGGCAATTGGCCGGACAGAAACTTCGCCTCGCGGCGATGTGCACCAGATTCGCGATGTTGCGCGCGACATCAACGTTCGTCACCTGATCACGATTGAGAAACTTTCTCGGCGGCGTAAGACAAGCCAAAAGGGCTTGGCATCGGCCAACACCAAGACACCGCTGCGCCTGGGCAACGACTGGCATCGCGATCACCGCGCGCAGCAACAACCAGCGGTCGGGCCAGGAGAGAGCTCGAAATTTGCGCCAATTATGCGTGCTCAATTTTGATTAGTCCGTTGTCGAGTAATTCGGTGATCAATTCTCGCAGGTCGGCCCGCAGCCGATCTCCGTCGACCTCGTATTCCTGCAACAGCGTGTCATACGCCGATTGAATCGAGTCCTCGGAGATCAAAACCCGGTACATCTCACTACCCACCTGGTCGAGCCCAAAATACGATTCACTGGCCATGTTCAAGAACATGATTTCGCCCTGAATCTTCTGGATTAACACCTCTTCAGTTGCTCGGAGCCGCTCGGCGAATGATACTCCCATGATGCCTCGACCGTAAGTATTGTGAAGATGCCGATCCAACAGGAAAGACGTGTTCTAAGGGTGCAAATCCGCGTTCCAAAAAGTCCAATGTTTCGAGCGGCTGCGAAACGTAAATGCGACCGTGTGCAATCATACTCTAGCCTGAACCCAATATCAGCAACCAACGTGAACGCCGTTTTCAAAGCAGCCGCTGGGCAACAGCTCGAAGCAGAATTCATTCTACGATGTGTGCGTGAGCAAGAGTCGGCAGACGGTGCCGTGAGGCTTGACCAGTTGATCGAGTGCAAATTGGACTGGAATGGCGTGCTGGCGATGGCTCGAAGTCATGCTGTTCTTCCGCTGCTTCATCACAAACTGACGTCGATGAGTTGGAACCGCATTCCGCCGGCCCCTCGGAGCGAAATTGAGCTTTTCTTTCGCCAAAATGCCGCGCGAAACTTGGGGATGGCTGCGGAGCTCACCGAAATTATCAAACTCTGTCGCAATAACTCCATCCCCGTCATTCCGTTTAAAGGAGTGGTGCTTGCACAACGCCTCTATGGTAGCTTTGCCCAACGTGTCTCGAGTGACCTCGATGTGCTCGTCCGCCAGTGCGACGCGTCGAAGCTGCGGGAACTGCTCGCTCGCCGGGGATACGAATCGAGCTGGGCGTTGAGTGCGTGTTATGACAAAGAATTACTTCGAACGATGCGTCAACTTCCCTTAGCCCACAAGAGTCTGCCTTGGGTTGTTGAGGTGCACACAGCGCTGCTCGATGGACCTGATTCCCAAGCGACGTCCTTCGAGTCGCTAAACTCGCGCCTGGAGATAATGGAGGTCGGTGGGCAGAGCATTGGTGTGTTGCCAATCGATGAGGTCTTACTTTACTTGTGTGTTCACGGAGCAAAACACTGCTGGGAGCGCCTGGGGTGGATCTGCGATGTAGCTCAGCTTATTCGTCAGCATCCCGATCTCGATTGGGCCACAATATTAGCGCGGGCTCGGCAACAAAAATGGGAACGGGCATTGTTGCTGGGACTAACGCTCGCTCGGGATCTGCTCGGCGTAACCCTTCCTAAGGCAATTGAGCGTCATCGGCCCGTTATTCATTCCTTGGCAGAGATTGTCTCTGCAAAACTATTCGCTCCTCGACAGGTCAAGGAAGGCACGCTTTGGCGACTGTGGTTTCAACTGAGATGCCGTGAATGCCGGCGACACCGCTTGTGGTTTGCCTGGTCGTCGGTGATGCGTCCGACCGTTGCGGATTGGCAATCGCTATCGCTACCCGCACCGGCCTCCCATTTTTACTATCTATTCCGCCCGATTCGACTTGTCGGCAAATATATCTCGCGACTATTCGGCGGATCACGCCCCGCGAGAGTCAGGCCGAAGGACAAAACATAGCCGGCCCGCTCGCGCTCCGAAACATCAGGCTGGTGACGGCTTCTCCGTTACCTTGACTTGATAATACTCCCGGTACCATTCAACGAACTTCGCCAGGCCCACTTCGAGCGGCGTGTTGGGCGTGAAACCCACATCGCGAACCAAGCTCGACACATCCGCGGCCGTTTCAGCAACATCGCCCGGTTGCATGGGACGCAATCGCTTGATCGCCTTTTTACCTAACAGCGCTTCGAGCAGCTCGATCATGCGGAGCAGCTCAACCGGATGCTGATTCCCGATGTTGTAGATTTTGT
>JANNPR010001202.1:0-2965 GCA_031400345.1 Planctomycetota bacterium
AGCACATCGACTTGTCGCTGTAAGTTTTCCACTTGCCGCTGCAATCCTACGACTTCGTTCGGGTTGCCCGTGAGGGCTCGGACGGCTGGAGTTGGTTCGATTTCCAACTCGCCGCCGGCGGGCTCAACAAATTGGTCAATCACCCGGCCAAGTCGACCCAGAACGGGACGACGTCCACCGTTTCCCAACATCGACTCGACGGGTGGTACGCCAACGCGACGTCGTGTTTCCGGACCTAACGGTGCATTGGCCGGGGCTAAACGAACTTGTTTGTGGTAGAGCCGGTTGCCCTGGTGATATCCTAATTGGACCAATTGACCTGGCCGTGCGTTCCTTACCGCGGACATAAAGGATTCGGCGTTGGTTATTTTGCGACCATCGAAAGAAACGATGAGGCCACCTAACGGCAAACCGACTTGGTCGGCCGGACTTCCCGGCTGGATAGCATCAATAAAGGCACCTTGTCGAACCGGTAGTTGGTATCGTGCCACGGAATCAGCGGTGACATCACTAACCGAAACACCGAGAATCGCACGATCTGGGACTACGTTTCGTTCGCGAGCAATGGGCTCCGGAAGCTGTTCGACGTCTGACGGTGGTTGTACGGCAGGTTCTCGCTTGACCAAATCGACTTTGACAGTTCGATTACGCCCATCTCGCAGCAATTCGAAGTCCGCCTTACCACCGGGTTGCAGCGTCTCCATCATTGCCGAGAGTTCATCGGCATTCTTAATCGGCGAGCCGTTAACGGCTGTAATCACATCGCCCGGCATGATGCCGGCGAATTCGGCGGGACTATTGGGCTTGAGGACCTCGACAAGGACACCCTGTCCCTCGGCATCATCTCCGGTAACCCCTAGGTATACGCCGGGTTCGTCTTCGGCCTTGCTTGCGGAGGTAGATTCCGAAACGCCGGTAGCTTCGGAGAGCTTTTTGGTTATTTTGTCAAAAAAACTCTGGCCATTTGCTGCGGAGGTTGTCAACGCCAAGCCAAGTGCCAGTAAAATTGGAAACCGTTTCATGTTTTAGCTCCGTCGTGGATGAGACAAAGCTATTATAGCCCGCAATCGAAGAATTCCGGTAGCCGCGACTTATTGTTCATTTTTTGAACCAGGAAACACACGAAACACACGAAAAGTGTGTTTGGTGGTTTGATTCTTGCCCCGATCGTAGGACTAGTCCCTATTAATTGTTGGCGCTCCGTTCTTGATGCCTGTGCCGATACGGTCTCGTGCGAACGGTCCCTTGATGATCACGCTAGGATCACGGGCGACCTTATCGGAGGCGACACGAACATTATCGATCACTGGCCGAATACGCCGTGTAATGTCCTCGACGTTTGCCGCAGCCCGGTCCAGTCGATCGTACAACTGGCGATCGCGTAGCAGCATTCCCAACGTCCCCTGCGATTCGTTAACCGAGGCACCGAAACTGACTAGTTGTTCGAGCAGCTCGTCGAGATTGCCCAGGCTGTTTTCTACCGAGTCAATCAGCTCCTCGCCTCGCTCGCCTAAAGGTTTGGTGAAGTTTTCCAAGTTTGCCAAATTCTGTTCAGCGCGTTGACTCATGCGTTGCACCCCCGCGGACGCCCCGCGGATATCAGCCAAAGTTGCGCGAAACTCATCACTTAACTTGGGGAATTCGTTAAGCGTTCGTTTTAGACTCGTTTTCAGTTCTGGGTCGGCGACAAAGTCATTAACGTTGGTCATCGCCAGCGTAATCGTGTCTAGCGCAATCTCACTTTTTTGAACGACTCGCTGGAGCTGTTCGCCATCGCCGATGGATTTATTCATGTTGAAAGCCAACATATCAACACGCTGAAAAGCGCTCTCGATGTTGCGAATCGCTTGTCGAATATCGTCTTCCATGTTACCCAAGGCCATCAGGGGATTGCTGGCCACGATTCCTTCCGCTGTGTACTCACCATCTTGGATAGACTCATTCGCCTTGGCCTTTTCTCTTTCATCAAGCCGGCCATCCTTGTTCTCATCCAGAGACGCAAACATCTCATTAGCGCCGGGCAGTACAAACTCGATGATCGCATCGCCTAGAAAAGATGCCGGGGCGATACGGCAGACTTCCTGGCGGAGAATCTTGCGGTTGCTGTCGATACGAGCCGTCAACAGCACACTGTTATCTTTATCGTCCAGGTCAACCTTGGTGACGCGACCAATCAATACGCCGCTTTTTCGCACAGGGGTGTCGACGGTGACTCCCGGTGCTTGCGAAAACCGCATGTAGATCGTGTACTGCCCTTGAATAATGCGTTTACCTTCTCCGAATACGAACACCAAGAACACGGTGATGATCACTGCGGCGATGACCACGACTCCCACCCGAAATTGCAAGACTTTTTCGTCCATGACCGTTACTCCGCGTGTGCGGATGCACCCCGCAATTCCATTAATCGTTCGCCGGCCACACCGTTGATGAACTGCATTACTCGCCGGTCTTGACACCTATCGAGCTCGGCTGGGGTTCCATCAAAAACGATTTGGTTCTCATTGGGTTTAAGTCGCGATACCGGGTATAGCATGACGACCCGGTCAGAAACTTTTCGAGCACTTCTCATGTCGTGCGTAACGACTACGCTGGTCACTCGATGCTGCTTCCGGGTAGCGGCGATCAACTGGTTGATCACATCGCTCATGATGGGATCGAGTCCCGTGGTCGGTTCGTCGTAAAGCATTAGTTCCGGTTCCAGTATTAAAGCTCGCGCTAATCCTACGCGTTTGCGCATACCTCCAGATAGTTCCGCGGGTTTTTTGATAAGTACGGAGTCGGGCAACCCCACCTCGGCCTACGCCCCCGAAACGCTCGAGCTCTCCGACCTCTCTCCCGAAGCGATGTACGAGCTCTTCGAGAAGAACGCCTGGGGCGACGGTCTGCCCCTCGTCCCGCCGACCGCCGAGCGCGTCGAAGCGATGCTCGCCTTCGCCGCGGGCGACCCCGACGAAGTCCTCAC
>JANNPR010000111.1:0-6969 GCA_031400345.1 Planctomycetota bacterium
CTTTCAAAGCAAGTCGACGCGGCTCATTGTAAATTTTGTTGTAGTAGGCACACTCCGTGTGCCGTAAAACGGCACACGGAGTGTGCCTACTACAACGAAGAGATTATCGCCGATTCAGATTGAATAACTCGAACATTGGCCCTGTGAACTGATCGGCACTGGCATCTGCCATACGACTAACTAAGAGTTGGTCTAATTGACCCTGGAACGCTTCCTCCGCTCGTCCGCCATGGAAATAGGCGGGTTTTTCCACGGTTTTGCGCATGGCACTCGTCAGGTTCCCGTAAAACGTTTCGCCCACGAAGGTATCGAACGCGTCCCGCAACTTTCCGTCCGTCGCCAGTTTGGGATCGTTCAATTGGTTGATGGTGGCTGGCAGCCGAGTACCAGTTCCAGCCATCTCAAAGTTCGGAACTTCCAGGGGTCGGATGGATCCTACAGACATGCGGTATATCTCCTAAAACGAACGCCTCAATAGAAGCGATTTTGCTAACTTCATTCGATAATCACGTGGCCGAACAAGTCGCCACTGCGTTCCAAACCCTTGATAATGTCGATGATGTCGTCGGTCGGGACTTTGACGGCGTTCAAGGCGTTGACTAGCGCTTGCAACTTAGTCGTCGATGTGTCAGCGGAAGTGTCGATTGGCACAAATTGATTCACCTGAGTCTGGCCGCCGGTTTGAATGGTCAAATTTTTGTGCGTTACGGCAACAGGGCCAATTTCAACATCGTCTCCGATCACAATTACGCCGTCGCGTTCTCGAATGACAACACGTGCGTCGGTCTGTGGTGGCGCCAAGCGAAGATTCATTACAAACGAGGCAAACTGCACCGGATTGTCCAGGTACTTTTTGGGAACGCCGATCTCAATGTTCAACTGATCTTTAGCTTTGGCCACGTTCGCCCTGTCTTCGTTTTCGATAAAGTCCCGCTCGGTATTCAATAGATCCTCAATATCCTGAGCGGTTTGAAAACTCGCATGATTCTGGTCCAACACCAGAGTTAGTCTTCCGTTATGCACGAACTCGTTGGTAATGTCAGTTTCCATCCGACAGCCCTGATGAATGCGCGCAGATGTGGGAGGTCCAGAGGTCTCGATTGCCAGTGGCCCCTTGGCAAAACCATAGATTCGCGTGCTATTGGGATTTGGGCCACGTAGTGGAGTCAGCATCAAATAGCCGCCTTCGAGGCTTTTGGCGCCAATCGAGTTCACCGTGCAATTGATCATCGATCCCTCGCGCGCACCTTCTGATGGCACCGTAACCGTCACAAATACCGAGGTGACGTTCTTGGCTGTGTTGAGTTCCTCGAAATTTTCAAGGCCCCTAGTGGTTCTACCGATGGGTGCGCCATTCATAAGCTCCATCATGCGAGCCAGCGACCGCTTAGTTGGAGTATCGCCTTCTCCAGTTCCTTTCAGTCCCACGACCAAACCCATTCCAATTAAGACATTCTCTTCTTGCCCTTTGACTCGACAAATGTCGCGGACACGCAGCTCGGCGCGGGCAGTCCCCGAGACCAGCAGCCAGAGGGTGCATAACCCGACAGCAACAATCGCTGTTCGCATATTTAAAATTCCACGAGTAGGGCTGTTTAGAAAGGTTGAAATTGGTCGAACCAGCGTTGAAACCAGCCTCGCTTGTACGCGTCCCGCACTTGACCCCGAGCTCTTGTCTGGATCCGTAAATCGGCGATGTGCTTGCTTAACAAAGTATTGTCCGGTCCCACGTCTTCTCGGCGACATTCGCCGGACAGTGAGCAGTCCCAAATCTCCTCTGTGACTTGCACTTGGCTATGGGCTTCCAATACGAGATTTCCGTTGGGTCGAATATCAACGATCTTGGCCTGAATGTTGAACGTTAGCGATTCGCGAGTCTGCATATCGGCTTCGGCGCGAAATTGTTGTTGAACTTGCCCTCGAACTCGCTGATCACCGTCGGCTTGAGGTGATGGTTTGATCGCTCTGAGACCAACCAGCTCGATCCAGTCTCGGAGTATCGCGTCGTACTGGTTGTTCTTGCGGGTTTGAACCTCGCCTAGCGACGTCATTCGTGACAATTGATCAACGCGGATGTTCACGAAATCTTCAATTCGAACTTGCTTTGCCGACGGCACGGGGATGTATGTCCAGCTCCCGGTTTCCAGCGAAGAAGGAAGCGCGCGGGTTTGAAAATCCCGTTGGTAAAGACTGGAGTTTTGACCACATGCGGTTCGTACGGACGGAATCAACGTAGCCACACAAACCGTCACCGAAATTACACAATTATTGGGCAGACGAAACACAGGATTACCTCGTTGTTGAGACGTTCGATGAGGCGTCGCGGCTGGTCCGTATTCCTGTTTGGTTCTCGGGCGATTTGGCGACTCGCGTATAGGTAGCAACGCGAGCCACGGTCGCGCCGCTGGCATAGACTTCAGCCAGTTGCACTGCGGCGACTCGAGCCGAGTACTTTTGCTTATTTCCGGGTGATTCCAAAACGATCAAGTCGCCTAGCGCACCGTCTTCAGTCGCCTTGGCTTGGGTGCGAACTTCCACGCCTGCCGAACGGGACAGGACGGTGACTGTATCATTTCGGCGAATCAACACGGGGCGCTGGAGTTGGCTCACATCGATGACTTGGCCGGCTGGAATGGGCCGTGTCGTTTCACGTCCAAGTACGTCAGAAGGTTGATCGGTTGGCTTGGACGCTCGAAGTACACCAGTAAAGTCGGTTAGTTTCAGGTCGGATTCGCGAATGGTTTGGTTACGCGGCAGGTCGCGGGCTGCAACTAATACCTTGGTCGGTGACTTTGCGGCCACGTTCTTTGCTGTCCCTATCTGGACTGGCATTGGTTTAACTTTTTCGGTCGTCGTCGTGCCTCGCAGGCGTGATACGGCCGCTCCCGATATCTTATGGCTCAAAGGATCGAACCCATGCAATCGCAGCAACTCATGGACTTCAGAAACTCGAAGTGATCTCTCGCGACCCTTGCGCGGTGCCGGGAACAAAAATATTTCCGATAGCCGCGAAACATCTTCCACGGCACCCGAAATGGTTGCTACTTGCCCCAAGGTCACGGTCGTCTCATGGCACTCATATTCCGACTTCAAGGAGATTTCGGCAGCGTCAGCGGTAAATCCGCCCAATACGAGGATCGCGAAATACAATCGAGATTTGTTCGCAGCCGTGCGAGTCATACTTACGTCGCTCCAATTACCAACCTCAGGGACCTAAAAACTAGAAGCGACGCAAATTGGCTACCAGTTGCAAGACTTGGTCTCCCGCTTGCACTGCTTGTGAATTCAGCTCGAAGGACCGCTGAGTCGTGATCAGGTCGATCAACTCCTGGACGGGCTCGACATTCGAGGCTTCCAGCGCATTTTGCTGTAGTACACCCACGCCCGACGCTCCGGGGTTACTGTCCGTCGATTGTCCCGATGCATCCGTCTGCTGAAACAAGTTTTCTCCCCGCTTAAGCAGACCTTCGGGATTAACGAAGCTGGAGAGAGTAAGTTGGCCAGCACTTTCTGGCGACGCGGAATTCGCAGTGGTGTAAAGCACTTGTCCGTCGGGACCAATGGAAATAGACGTTGCTTCATTAGGAATCGTAATTGCGGGTTCAAGCGTTCTGCCGCTGCTGGCGGAACCTAAGACGAGTTGACCATTGGCGTTTCTCGAGAAATTTCCCGTCCGGGTATAGAGGTTGCCACCGTTCGGATCGTTGACTTTGAAGAATCCGGGCCCCTCAATGGCAACATCCAAAGAATTACCTGTGGCTTGAAAGGCCCCCTGTCGGAAATCCGTCTGGATGCTCGAAACTCGTGTTCCCAAACCAACCGACGTTCCCGTAGCAGTCAGCCCGCCGCCATTATCTGGTGCGCCAGGCATGGTCTGGTGGCGGTAAAACAGGTCTTCGAAGTTGGCTCGGCCTTTTTTAAACCCCGTGGTGTTCACGTTCGCCAGGTTATTGGCGATAACGTTCAACTTGGTTTCGAGGGCTTCCATGCCGGTGGCCGCGGTATATAGGGTTTGCACGCTCATGGGATGTCTTTCCGATTGAATGAATTAGTGCCTTAGCTTTGTCTCATGACACGAGTTACCAGCGCGCCCATCATTTGGTCGTGATTTTGAATCATCCTCACATTGGCTTCATACACACGAGATGTTTCGATTAGCTCCATCATTTCCGTGGCTGGTTTGACAGAGGAATGTTCCAGAAAGCCACTCAGCACTCGGCGCTGGTCGTTTTCGACAGGGCTTACCGGCCCCAGAGAATGAAAAAGGTTTTCTCCTGATTTGGCCAAGTCACCCAGCGATCCCGGACGAACTAATCCGATTTGTGCGACCGTTCCTGCCTGTTCGATCGCGCCATTCTCTAGCCATCGCCAGGGAAGAGCGGGATCGATGCGAATCGGCTGTCCGCCGTTCGACACGACCGGGTGACCTTGTTGACTTAGTAGTTGGCCCTCGGTCGAGAAATGGAAATTGCCTGCTCGAGTCAAAAACGATTCGCCATTTCGATCGACAACGAAAAACCCTTCTCCGTCGATTGCCAAGTCGGTGGGTTGATCCGTCTTCTTAAGACTGCCGCGAGAAAAATCGGTTACTGCTTCGGCGAAATGAACTCCGCCGCCGACATCGTTGACCGACCTGGATCCGGCATAATCGTCCCCCAGTTCGATGGCTTGACTGTGACGTGATTCCAAGACCGCCATTTCACGCTTAAAGCCAACCGTGTCGACGTTCGCCAAGTTGTTGGACAACACTTCCAGCCGCTGACTTTGCGCATGAGCACCCGCGGCCGAGATATACATTCCGTAAGACATAGCAACCGTGATGGAGTACGATCGCCCCCCTGCGACAAGTGGCCACCCTAATGCAACGATCGCGCCAAACGAACCCGATTTGAACAGAACCTCGGGGCTAGCACGCGAATAGCTAGAATCGAACAGGATTTGCGCGGTCTTTTGGAGTAATTCGCGACGTGCATCATCCGTGCAAAGTACGCCCTGAACGGCAATTCGTGCCGGTTGGGCCAGCAAAAATTGCGTGAGTGACTTCATTCTCAAGATGCCGCCGAGTTTATCTCGGGGGAGTATCACCTTCAGCCTCAGCGACGACCTCGGACTCAATCCAAACAAGCACGATTGAATTGGAGGATGGGTCCCATTTTAATTCCACCGTCCTGTACCATAATTGAATTTCGCTCGGCGACATCTGCACAGTTTAGAACTTCATTCAGAAAGCCCTCGATGGTCGATTCCCAAACCCGTTACGTGGCCTATGCACTTCTAATTATTACCGCCGTCGGAACCATGCTAGGACGCATTGCGAGCGTTCAATCGAAACGAGGTGCCACGCCCTTCTTAAGTGCAAATGATCGAAGTCGTTGGTGCACGATTCGCGCCTTGGTAGATCACGGAACCTACGCAATTGACCAAGTGATTTTCACCAAGACAGGCAAACGGGATCCGGAATGGTCATCGATCGATGTTGTAAAACATCGAGGAAGCGATGGACGTGAACACTTCTATTCAAGCAAACCTACGCTGTTGCCAACCTTACTGGCAGCCGAATACTGGCTGATCAAGAAAGTTACCGGCGCCACCCTTCAGGATGAACCCTTTTACGTCGGCCGATGGATGTTAGTGCTAAACAATATACTGCCCCTGGTGGGCTATTTTCTGCTTTTGATTTATTTAGTCGAGCAGCTCGGCAAGACAGATTGGGGCAAACTGTTTGTGATTGCCAGTGCCACTTGGGCAACGTTTATCACCACGTTTGCCATCACCTTGAATAATCACACGATTGCCGCTGTCAGCGCGCTGGCGGCACTCGCTGCCGCGTGGCGAGTATGGCGGGAAAAGGAGAACGCATCATGGATTTGGTATTTCATAGGGGGAGGCTCTGCGGCATTCACCGCAGTCAATGAATTGCCAGCCATGTCCCTTTTCGCGGCACTCACAGCGGCCATGACTTGGCGCTCACCACGTCGAGCTCTATTGGCATTTTTGCCCCCAGCTATCGTCATAGGCGGCGTTTCGATTCTCACCAATTACTTGGCACATGATACCTGGAAGCCTGCCTATGCGCAGCGCTACGATGGCGTATTGCTAGGCCATCTACCAGACAACGCGACTCAACAACTCGACCAAAAACTGGTTCCGAACGAACTCGCGGAAGAATTGTCTAGACATCAACGTCCGAATGGATTGGACGTGAAAGTGACTGTCGTACAGCCTGGGCGCCGCTGGTCGATCCTTGACGAGGCTTCGCAACAGCGATTCACGGTTGTGCGAGCTCAATCGGGTCTCGAATTGCGGTTGTCGCATAATTGGTACGAATATGAAGGCAGCTACTGGCTAGATGGCGTTAGAGCAGGAGTGGACCGAGGTGAGCCCAATCACCTTCGTTACGCATTCCATGTACTGATCGGCCATCACGGCGTGCTTTCATTGACGCCCATCTGGCTATTCGCAGCAGCTGGCTTAATTCGAAGTCTTTCGAGCTACAACGAGTTCCGCGCAATTGCGGCTCTGACAGCTCTGTTAACTATGTTATGCGTGGTATTTTTTCTACTAAGACCACTCGAGGACCGAAATTACGGCGGAGTGGCGTCGGGCTTTCGCTGGCTATTCTGGCTGATTCCACTCTGGCTGCTATTTTTAATCCCGGCCATGGATGCCATCGCAACAAGCCGCCGCTGGAGAATCATCGCCGTCGCCTCGCTGCTCATGAGTACGTTTTCGGCAGCGTACGCGAATCTCAACCCCTGGTCGCATCCCTGGCTGTATCAATACTGGAGCGATCTGGGCTGGGTCGTCGAGTAGTTGCGCCTGTATGTCAAAGTGATGGATCGATGTCGTAGGCACGCTCCGTGTGCCACTGGCGGCCGCCGGAGTTCGCTACGATGTTCAGCGACGACTATTTCGGCGGCAAGCCAGTGTTGAACAACGTAGGACTAATTGCTTCGAATCAGTGACTAC
>JANNPR010001206.1:0-3920 GCA_031400345.1 Planctomycetota bacterium
CACCTTCGCTGACTTTCGAGCGGCCATCGAACAGACCCTGGCCGGCATCCCGACCCAACACGCCGCCGATCTGGCCTCCCTCATGACCCTCAACTTTCAGCGGTTCGAAAACGTCTCACTCATGGCCGCGTAAGGTATAAATCTCACACCGTCGCTTCGTGATGCAATCGCGCGCGAATATGCGAGGTTTTTTCGGTCGAATCCCCCGCTTGGCACGCCGCTTTAAGGTTCGGAAACCGAACTGATAATGCGCCGTAGCGATGAACGCAGCCCTGTGATGACGCTGCCTTCGGCTACGAAAGGGCTTTGCTGCTATTTTTCTGCGAGTAATCTCAGTTTTTGGGGTCAAAACGATCGCTCGCCGACGAGAACGATGGGCCACCGCACATCGGCTCCGGAATTTTGGAAAGTAGCGAGGAATCAATCGGGCATTTTAGGCCAGATTTGCCTATTTTTTGCCAATTTCGACCAACTGGATCCACACTTTGGCCGAGACGGACAAAGTCCAATGAAACAGGGTGCGAGTGGCGGCCCGAATGCGGTTTCCGGCCCGCACTGGGTGTATGCCCATGAGTAACCCTGTTGGAACCGACAGTCGATTAACCTCGACACGCTAAATGCATGAGGCCGAGACTCGCCAAACGGTGTTCCGAACACTTGCCACTACAATTCATAAAGCTTCTTTTTGCGAAAGAACTGTTCGCGGCCAATGCCCAGGAGCTCGATCGCTCGCTCGTTTTTGCCATCCGCCTGCGAAAGCGCGAACCGCATGCGCATCTTTTCCACATGCATGATCATGTCCTTCAGCGTTGGAAACGTCGTTGCTGAAGGAGTTTCTTCGCCTAGTGACACCGAGGGACCGACATAGTTTGGTAAGTCGGCCTCGGTAACGATGGATGATTTACACACTGCATCCACTTCTTCCAAGACCCGCACCAGTTGCCGAACATTTCCTGGCCAACCACATGACTTGAGGCGGGCCATTGCGGTCGAATCGCACACCTTGCTCGACTTGATCTTTCTGAGCAAATAAGGAACTAACTGGTCGATATCGTCTGTACGGCTTCGCAGCGGCGGTAATTCAATCTTGGCACCCGCAAGTCGATAATACAAATCTTTTCGAAAATCCCCGCGTGCCACAGCAGCTTCCAGATCAACATTTGTGGCGCACACAAGCCGAACGTCAACAGACCCTGGCCCTCCGTCATCGCCCACGCGCTCGATCTGCCTACTCTCAAGAGCCCGAAGCAACATGGCTTGGACGGGCAGAGGGATTTCGGCAACTTCGTCCAGAAACAAAGTGCCTCCATCGGCCAGTTCGAATCGCCCCTTGCGATCCTTAATTGCAGTTGTAAACGCTCCCTTCACATGACCGAACAACTCGGACTCCATTACCTCCCTGCTTAGAGCGGCGATGTTCACAGGGATGAATGGCTTGTTACTACGCGGATTTAACCGGTGGGCAGCCTGTGCGAACAGCTCCTTGCCCGAGCCGGATTCGCCCAATATCAAAAGGGGTAATTGTTTGGCAGCCAACAGTCGAAGGCGTTCAAATGTTACTAGGAGGGACTGCGAACTCCCCACGATTTCGTGACTCTCAAGAATCTCATTCCGAAAGTTCCGCCAGCGCGCATTGCTAAGATCTAGGGACTCTTCCATTTCCTGCGCGTTGTGAAGTGAAAGCTGCACACACTGCCCGAGCGCACGCAGAAACCGCAAGTCCCAGATATCGAATACTCCTGTCTCAGCAGAATTATCGGCGTATAGCACTCCAATCGGCTTACCGTCGACGTGTAAAGGTACGTACAGAACCGAACGGATCTTCCCTGATTGAACGCTGTGGGCCTGAGAAAAATCACGCAGTGCGTCCGAGCTCAGAACCGCTCGATTTTCTCGCCGAACCTTATCTACAATCGTATTGCTGATCCCCCATTCCTCGCGCCTTCGGGGCAGCGAAGTGGGGACTGCCGCTCGGGGTATTAGTTCACCTCGATGGTTGACTGCCAATATGAACGCGCGTTCTGCATGACAGAGCTGCAGTACGGCGACAAGGGCCGCGTTGGCGCTTACGGCGATTGCCGCTTCGCTGTCGTTTCGTTCGATCTGACGGCCCAAAGCCTCCTCCGCCAGGTCAAACAGCTCCTTCACCTTTTCGATGACCGCCTCCGCGTCGGACACGGGGGCCATGACTTCACCGTCCAGATTGATCGAGAAGCCCGTGGAGTTGTAATCCTTGGACAGCTTACGGCTGAGACCGACGTTGACGCGCAGCATTGAACACTCCTGGTTGGTATATGTGTTTGTCCTCAACAAGTACCCATGTCTGCAAAGACACACGGTCGCTATGCATTGCCTTTGGTGCTGTCGGGAGACGAGCCATTGCTCTCCGTTTCACCAACATTTTCACGGTGTTCCGAACTTTCCGTCGGCTCGAACTGAACTTCCTCGTCGTCGCAGTCGAACGACGTGCCGCATTCCGGGCAGAGATCCACGTTGTAAAGGTCGGTTCGGTCGGGGCCGAAGGCCTCCGGAAAGATTTCGACGCGCGCCTCACAGGTAGGACACAACACAAACATCATGCGGCATTCCTCCGTTGTTCTGATCTACCTTCTTAGCCCGCCATGTCCGTCGCCAGCTCTCACGCTTTCGCCTTGAGGCTCGCACCGCTACCGAACCATTGAGATTGGAGTCTCCGACTGGCACGCTCTTGTTCGTTCCGTGCTCGGGTCGGTCGGTGGTGGTCTACGTATTCCGTTACCGCGTTGAGGGCGGCCCAGGTCGTGTGACGGATGCCGTTGATGTCTTGTCCCCGGCCGGCTTCAAATAGCCGCTGTAACTCTTGCCGGGTGTTTTGGGCTCGTGTTCGCTCGGAAGCGATGGGGTCGGGGTAGAGCGTGTAGAAGAAATTGTCGAGCTGTTCCTGCGTGGGAAGGTGTTGGGCCAGCAGGTCGATCTTAGTCTGGAGGTTGTCATAGAATCTGTGTGCGATTCCAAGCACCTTCTGGGCTTCGGCGACTTTGGCTTGAAGGTCTCCTTTGTGCATGATCGAAATTCCCTGTCCCTTGCCACCCCGTTGGGCGACGACGAGAGTGTTCGCGCACACGACTCGAATCGGCGTGAAGAATACCCTCATTGCCGACGTACCGTTGTGGCTGTTGCTCAGGAGCAGAAACTTTTCCGTGATGTCGTCGGTTCCGCTGACGCGGATGTGGCCCGGGAGCTTGGCCAACATCCAGACTCGTTCCCCTTGTCCCAGTGCTCCGGCGGTGTGATACCGTAGGCTCCCGTCGGCAACAACCGCGTCGAGGAACTCAAAGGCTCCGGCATTTTGGATCGGCACGTAGGAGTTGCCGACAACGCCAAGGATCTGGCCAGTGTCGCCGCGAACAACTGCTTTCCGTTGGCTGACGGGGATTCCGTCCACCGTGGTCAAACCGACTAGGTCCACCTCATAATTCAGTCCCGCCGCGAGAATGGCTTCCGCCGCCGTCGCTGGATTTTCGAGCTTCGTTCCCAGCCCGTGCCAGGGCGTTTCTCCAAAGAACGCCATGCTGGTCTTGCCATTTACTTCCGCGAGTTCGTGGGCCATCTGTTCTCCTGGGGATGCAACGTGAGGTACGCTTCCTCACTATGTACTCCGCTGGGGACTTCAGGACGCTGTAGACATGACCGCATGCCCGAATTAGACGGAAGCTCGCAGCCGAAGAGTTCTCAAGATCACCGCCATTCGGGCGTCGAGGTCCAGCTTTAGGTCGTTCGCGCACTGCTCGATCAGCTTACCGCTGCTCTGAATTGTGTGGGCTTTCGTAGCCATGTCGGCGATTCGATCCGACCAGGCGGCCAAGACATTGACCTGGTCTTGAATTCTTTGCAGGTCTACTTCCCCGGCCTCCTGCTTTCGGGCCGCAGCAACGGTTAGC